>CAJOPO010000444.1 GCA_905236315.1 uncultured Treponema sp. | reverse complement strand
GTTGCAAGTCGCTATAATAGCGCGACTTACAACATCGCATTTTCAAAGTTGCCTCTAAAAACTGAAGTTTTTAGAGGCTCCCTTTATTATATTGTATATATATCTACTTGTAAAGCATTATGTTAAAAAAATCTATACAAAGGTACCCCCCCCCTCCGCGTAAGCAGTATCTAACCCTAAAAACTTAACGCGTAAACTTGACATATAGATTTAGTAAGATTAAAATTAATTAAGACCCTTATAAATAATAACGAAAAAATAATTATAGGGAATTTTATAGGCATAGAGGTATTTCTAAAAACTTCTGTTTTAGAGATAGCTATACGCAGGAGGAATTAAAATGGCAAAAAAAGAACTTGACAGGTTCGATACAAAAGCCAAACGAGGTATACAAATTTCCACTAAACTTTTAGCTCTTGTAGGTGGAACCGTACTTTTCAGTTGTACCATCGTTTCATTTATGTGCCTTGCAACTTTTGCTCGTAAGCAAATGAAAGCAACAGAAGCAAGTCTTTCTAATACGGCAGAAGGCGCAATGCGTGTAATGACAGACTGGATTGTTACACTAAAAGGATATTCGTTCATTACTTCAGAACGACAGGATGTAAAAGAGGCCGTACTAAATAATGATTCTAGAGCATTGCAATCAATAGTAAATGCAAGCGCGCAAAAGTTAGACTTTGAAGTTATGGCTGTTACAGATCCTAGAGGACGTGTTCTTCAAGGTGGCGGGCATAATATATCTCCTGGAACAGACTTATCTAACCTTAGTGCCGTAAAATCCGCTCTTAGAGGTGTTGATGGTTGTGCTTACGAGCCTATAGGTTCTTCTCCTTTCGCCGCCGTTTACGCTAGCCCAATCAGAAACGCTGGTAGAACTATAGGTATTTCTATTTTTGCCTATGACTTAACCACTGATGACTTTATAACTCTAATGAAGACAGGTTACGATGTGGAATGTACTATATTCAAAGATACTGAAAGAGTTGTTTCTACGCTTCATGGTGTTGTTGGCACACGGCTAGACAATGCTACTATATCAAATCAAGTGCTTCAAACAGGTATGCCATTCACAGGGGAAAATACTATCAATGGTAGTTTATTTTATTCAGTATATACTCCGCTCAAAAATGAAGATGGCACTATAACAGGTATGTTGTTTATTGCAAAAAGTATGGAAAACATAGAGTCTATACGCAATTCAACTATAACGCTTGTTGTTCCTATAGTCATAGTGCTTGCAATAGTTTTAATCATACTAAGCTATATGTTCATAAAATGGCTTATGTGGCGTATTGCAAATGTTACAAACTTCCTTAAAGAGCTTGAACAAGGGGATGCAGACTTAACAAAACGTTGTAAGCTATTTATTAGGGATGAAATTGGAGACCTTATAATTCACTTTGACCTCTTCCTTGACCGTATGCAGAATATGATGAAACAGTTGCAGGATTCAAAGCAGGAATTAAATTACTCTGGTAAGGATATGGCAGACGGTGCTGCAAGCACAGTAAATGCTATTTCTGAAATCATAACAAATATAGATGGCATTTCTGCTCAGATTACAAATCAAGGTATGAGTGTAGACCAGACAGCAGATGCCGTAAGGGATATTTCTAGCAACATTAGCACACTAGAAAGTATGATTGAAAGACAGGGCAATGGAGTTTCTCAGGCTTCTAGTGCAGTTGAACAAATGATAGGAAGCATATCTTCTGTAAACGTTTCCGTAGACAAGATGGCAGCGTCTTTCCAATCACTTTCTGCAAATGCACAGAGCGGATTTACAAAGCAGCAAGCAGTAAACGACCGTATTAAGCAGATAGAAACACAATCAGAAATGTTGCAAGAAGCAAACCAAGCCATTTCTAGCATTGCAGAGCAAACTAACTTGCTTGCTATGAACGCCGCTATAGAAGCAGCACACGCTGGGGAAGCTGGTAAAGGATTTAGTGTTGTTGCTGATGAAATCAGAAAGCTTTCTGAAACTTCTAGCGAGCAGTCCAGAACCATTGGTGACCAGCTAAACAAGATAAAAGACTCTATTTCTGAAGTTGTACAGGCTTCTACGGAATCTAGCGAAGCATTCACTGCGGTTTCTGCACAGATAAAGCAGACTGATGTACTTGTAGCACAGATAAAGGCCGCCATAGAAGAGCAGAACGCAGGTTCACAGCAGATTAATTCTGCTCTAAAGAGCATGAATGACAGTACGGTAGAAGTTAGAAAGTCTTCTAAAGAAGTTACAACTAGTAACGAACGAATTATGCGCGAAACCGCTACCCTACAAGATGTTACTTCTAATATGAAACAAAGTATGGAAGAAATGTCTAATGGTGCACGCAAGATAAACGAGCAAGGTGCCTCTCTTAATTCTATTTCCAAGACCGTAAAGAGTTCTATAGATAAGATTGGTTCACAGATAGATTTGTTTAAAGTGTAATTAAGATAAAGATGTGTATTTTCCCCCCCCGAATCTAATTCATAGTACCTACAGCAAGCGGAGTAAGCACGTTTACTTTTGTAGTCAGAAACTAACAAGGGGTTTATAGGACTTTCAACCTCTTGTTAGTAGTATGCTACTTGATGTACATACATAAAATAGAAAATGTTGTCATTTCGACTTTGCACAATGATAATAGTTTTAAACAGTATACTTTCTGCACCCACCCTCAAGGTTTATATTATTAAACAAAAAAAATTAATTTTAGATTTATAGGAGAAAAAAAATGGAAGAAACGAATCTAGCTTACAAATATCAAAACACAGAATGGACTCTTTCTCAATGGAACTACATTGTGGAAGAATCTGCAAGGGTTTTCTCTCTTAGAGAAGTAGAGAAAGAAGAGCTTCGTAATAATTCTACAGCAAAAATTATTGCAACAATACCTTTTATTGCTAATTGTGAGCAAGCTGAGCGAACTGCGATAGCTCATATTGCCTTATATCTTACAGAAAAGAGAGGGTTTCAAAAATATTGTGCACATCTCCCATCTGATGATTTAGATTTATTTAATCGTCTTGAACCTATTTCACACTTTAAAGGTGGTGATTCAAAAATCATACAACATGGAATGAATATGCTTGCTTTAATAATGCTAGAAGGTTATAAACGCTCTTATACAACAGATAAACAAGTTGGTATTTATAACCCCATCACAAGTGGAGTATGGAATTATAGAAATATTAAGAACAAACTATTAAATGAGATTTCAAAATTAAAATGTCCTTTACTCGATGATTTATTTTTTGGAACAGTATTTAATATAATATGGTAGTATCACTTTGCTAATAAATTTTCCCTCAATATAGAGCGTAAAATTGCTTTGCAACACAGTATCATTCTTCTTATGTTTTATTTGGAAATTAGGTATTTTCAGTCAAGTTCAATACCTTCTTTTATACGAACCATAAAGTCTAACTTTGTAAAAGCATGGTATTGAACTTTCCACACGAATAAAACGAGGTATAAGCTACATGAAACTAAAGAGTATATATTCAGAAGAATTTTCAAACGCAATTAGAATTATTGCTATTTTAGCTGTGTTTATTATGTTATTTTCAAATATTTTTAGAATTCTACCTATAAATTCTGAGATATATTCATTAAAGATACCAGAAAATATTTTAGCGTTTGTTTTTAATTGTATAAGTATAATTCTTTGCATTTTTCTAGCAATGTTTCCTCAAAAAATCGGTATAATAACAGTTATATCATTTCTAATAAGCATATTATGCTCTTTTGATTATAATAACCCTATGACAATACTGATGTATGCTGTAGGAATTTCAACACTATTAGCCAGAGGTTTTTTAAAGAAAAATCTCAAACTAAAAATTATCCTGCTAGCATTATTTT
>CAJOPO010000443.1 GCA_905236315.1 uncultured Treponema sp. | reverse complement strand
CTATAAATATGCGTATATCTGGGGATTATGTATACGGCTACACAAAGGGAGAAGCGGGAGTTCATAGGCTTGTACGCATAAGTCCTTTTGACGCAAATGCTAGACGACACACTTCTTTTGCTAGTGTTTATGTCTTTCCAGTTCTTGATGATAGCATAGAAGTAAAAATTGACCCTAAAGATTTACGTGTAGATACTTTCCGCGCAGGAGGAAAAGGTGGTCAGCATGTAAATAAAACAGAATCCGCTGTGCGTTTTACTCATTTGCCTACAGGTATAGTTGTTCAATGTGAAAGTGAAAGAAGCCAACTTATGAATCGTGCAACAGCAATGAGTATTCTACGTTCACGCTTATATGAATATTATAAGGAGCAGCAGGAAAAAGAGAACTCAAAATTTGCGGGGGAAAAGAAGGATATTTCTTTTGGAAGTCAAATACGCAGTTATGTATTTCAGCCATATACAATGGTAAAAGACCATAGAACAAAGTTTTCTGTAGGTAATATACAGGCGGTTATGGATGGGGATATAGACGGCTTTTTGGATTCTTTCCTTGCGGCAAAGTGGAAAGGTCTTCCTATGGGAAGTGATACTGATGATATTGGAGATGATATATAAGACCACTTGCAAAAGTCTATTACTAAGGAACTGTTATGAAACTTAATCTCCAAATACTTGCAGTGATGAAATATAGACTTTTGTGTTTTGTGTTTTGTGTTTTGTGTTCTTTTTTGCCCATAAATGCCGAAGACTGGATTTTGGCAGCATTAAAATTTGATTTTTCTCAAAACATTTCTTCTGCTTCTGAGAAAGAAACTGCTTCTCTATTGCCAAAGCTAATTTTAGAGCAGGTAACAGAAGGAGTTGAGCGTGTACCTTTACTGCAAGAAATCCAGTATAGGAATCTTGAGCAATTAAGAACAGAGCGATTATCTTTGTTTTTGCAACTTTCAAAAGAAGTTCAAACAAGGGATTCCCTTGTACTTATAGAAAAAAATGAAAGACGTTTAAAAAAGAAAATAGCTCAAGCTAATAAAAAAATAAAAGAAATTCAAGATAAAATAGATGAAAATATACAAAAGGCAGAAAATTATACTAAAAAGGATTTTAAAGATAGCTTAGCTAGTAAAAACAAGCCTATGCCTTTAAAAGCAGAGCGGGTAGCATTATATCAGAGTGATTCAAATAATTTGTATGAGCCTTCTCTTGAAGCTATAAAAAGTGGGGTTAAAGGGAGAAAGTTTGAAAAAGAAATTATTGAAGCAAAGATAAATGGTCTTATAACAGGAAATATTATAATATATTCAGGCTATGCTGCTGTAACGGTAAGTTTTTACATATATCCGGGAGCTAAAGAATTAGGGACTGTTACGGAGGTTGGAAGCATTGCTGATTGTGCTTCGCTATCGCAGCGTTTAGCAAGTTCCCTTGTTCCGTTAATTATAAATAGTCATCCTGTAGAACTTAGGTTTGATATACAGCCAGAGGAGGCTTTATCTTCTATTAATATAAAGGTAGATGGTCTTGTTATGCAATTACAAGAAGACAAAATCAATATTTCCTCTGGCTTACATACTATACAGATAGCCTCAGAGGGATTTTCTACACAAACTTTTACTTATAATTTTTCTAATAGGGATATTTTTTACATTCATGTTCCAATGGAATTAAAAAATACAGGCAGTTTTTATATGAATATTAATCCAAATTATGACGGTAGTTTATATGCAAACGGAGCCTTTATTAGTAATAGCAATTTTGGTAGAATAGAAATAAATGATAAACCTGTAATAGGGCAATTTTTATTACCACCTAATGAAGAGGGAGAAATACTTGGAGGATTTTTTTATATACCATTAGAACAACAGTTGGATGGTTATATTTTGGCAGCCAGTCCTAATGTACAAAATAAAACATCTATTATAGAAGAACGTAGGATTTGGATGTATAGGGGATATACACTTTTTATGCTAACCTTGCCGTTTACTTTTTTTGCGATAGGGAACTTTGATTCTTCTTACTATGGATTTTTTAATGGTGGTGTTGCTGCTAAAGAAGTGTATGCATGGAATACAGCACGTTATGTAACTGCTGGAATAAGCATTGGAGCGGGTGGATTTTTTATTTTTGAGTTAATTCGCTATCTAATTGCGGCTAATAGTGTTTTGCCTACAAGTTCTAAGGTCATAACATCTAGCAGTAAAAATGAGGATACGGAAAAAGTTGATAATGAGGAGAAATAGATATGGGAAAGATGTCTTTTGCAGATAAATTAAAATCTTTATTTGGTTTTCATAAAAATGAAAACATTGATTTTTTTGAAGAACTTACAGATGCACTTATAGAAGGAGATATAGGTGCCCATACAGCTGTAAATATTGTTGATGAGCTACAAAAAAGATGTAAGGAACAAAAGAATTCTAGCCAAGAGTCGATTGTAAATGCCTTAGAAAGTTTACTTATGCCATATATAAATAAAATTGATTTAAATATTCAAACAGATAAAGTAAACATATATATGATTTTGGGAGTGAATGGAGTAGGAAAAACTACTAGCACTGCAAAGATGGCAAAGTTATATAGCGCAAGGGGGGCAAACGTTATTATGGCAGCGTCAGATACTTTCCGCGCAGCGGCCATAGACCAACTTTGTATTCATGGAGAAAGGCTTGGAATCCGTGTTGTCCATCACCAAATGGGTAGTGACCCCTCTTCTGTTGTTTTTGATGCCTGTGATGCTATGCGTTCTTTAGGTGGAGGCCTTGTTCTTGCAGATACGGCAGGTAGACTACATAATAAAGAAAATCTTGTAAATGAATTAAAGAAAATTGATAGGGTTGCTAAGTCTAAGGCAGATGAGGGTTGCTATAAAAAAATCCTTGTAATAGATGCTACAACAGGTCAAAATGCTTTAAGACAAGCTGAAGTGTTTAATGAAGCCGTTGGTATAGATGCAATGCTTGTTACTAAATATGATTCTACAGCTAAAGGCGGATGTATTATTTCTATAGGAAAGGATTTAGGTATTCCTGTATCTTATGTATGCACTGGGGAGCATTATGAAGATATTATGCCATTTGACCCTAATATGTATATAAAAGAATTTTTAGGAAAGAGTTAATGGATATTCAAGCTCTTGTTTTATTTTTTTATTTGCTTTTGCCTCCTAAAAACCTTCAGCAAGAAAGTTTGCTTTTTGCAGCTGATAAAGAAAATCTTTCTGCTGAACTAGAAGCAGAAATAAGGAAAGAGCTATTAAATATATTATATTCACCTACAGACGATTCAATATTTCTTGACTTTTCTGATGACTTAAATGACCTCCCCTTAGATTTTTTTAAGACAGAAGAGTTTTATGATGATAGTTTACAAGAAACAGTTTATTTAAATGATAAAGATGAACTTTCTTTATATGAATATAATGATGAACAACTTTCTATAGGGCACAATTTAAAGAATGAAGTATGTCGTGTAAGTGTAAACGATTCTATTATAATACGAACTAAATTTGATTCTAGAATGAGAGAAACGGAACGATTAACTATTTCTAACGAAAAAGCTTCTAAAAATGCAGCGATTATATCTAAAAGACTTTACTATTACAAAGAAGATACTTATAGTCCAATAAAAATAACTGAAGAAAATAAGAAAGATAACATTTTTCTTGTAATGAACTTTGACGGAGAAGGATTAAAAAAATCAGAAGAACTTTATAATATTGACGAAAATGGTAATAGAATAAAGAATTATACATCAAGTTTTATATATGATAATAAAAAAAGACTTTTACAAGAAAATAAAATTGAATATGAAAATAATATATCAATATCAAAGAAACTTATTTATAAATATAAGGGCTTTGCTATTCCCGATAGTGAATATTATGAGAATGATATATTACATCGTAGTGTGTCTTATGAAGATGAAGATGAAGATGTTTATATAGAAAGAATCTTTTTTGATAATGATATAAATGTGTATTTATTATATAAACATGGTCGTAAGATTGAAGAGCGTATCATGACAGGCGAAGAAGTTGTTTCTAAGAAGGTGTTTGAATGAATAAAAAGACGCTATTTTCTTCAATGAATTGGATTTTTTATGTTTCTAATAGATTTAATAAAGTAGATAGTCGCGGACATACTGCTGTTACATCAGCTCTAGCTTCATTGGGAGTTGGGTTTGGGGTTATGGCATTAATTGTAGTAATAAGTGTAATGAATGGTTTCCAAATGGAGTTTAAAGATGCCATAATGGAAATTAGTTC
The DNA here is from genome assembly GCA_905236315.1 of uncultured Treponema sp. GTDB lineage: Bacteria > Spirochaetota > Spirochaetia > Treponematales > Treponemataceae > Treponema_D. The sequence continues at coordinate 703 of CAJOPO010000443.1, read as the reverse complement.
TTATCATATAAGGGTTTCTGCTTCTTTAGATAATTCTGATGATTTTCTTAAATGGTGCAAGGAACAAAAAAATGTAAGAGCTGTAGTTCCTTTTTATGAAGCACAAGGGCTTTTAGTTGGACAGTCAGGAAGAGAAGCTGCTATGCTTGTTAGAGCGATTCCTAGTAACATTATGGAAGAAGATTATGGCTTTAAAAAGGAAGTTAAAATAGTTTCTGGTAAATTTGATTTATCATCTGATGAAAATATTATTTTGGGTTCTGATATAGCTAGAACCATAGGAGCAAAGGTTGGTAGTGTAGTTACAATTTTTGCATTAAGTGGCTCAAGTGATGTAAATTTATTTTCTCAGGATAGAACTTTTATTGTTAGAGGAATTTTTTTTGCTAACTATGCAGAAATTAATTCTGCTTATGCCTTTATAAATACTAATGCTGGGGTAAAACATTTTGGAGAGGGGGCAAAACCTATTTATGGCATAAAACTTGAAGATAGTAAAAGGGATTATGCTTTTGTTAATAGAATTCAGAATGTATGGGAAGATGTACAAACAGAAAGTTGGAGAAGTTATAATCGTACTTTTTTTGGTGCGTTACAAATAGAAAAAAATATGCTTATGTTACTAGTTTTTCTTATATTTATAGTTGTAGCTATAAATATATATAATGGTATGAGGCGTTTAGTTTATGAACGTAAAGATGAT
>CAJOPO010000442.1 GCA_905236315.1 uncultured Treponema sp. | reverse complement strand
GAAATTGAAGATGCCACATGGTTTGAAGAATCTTCTCTTCCCCCCATTCCGCGACCAGGCTCTGTAGCATATAACTTAATAAAGGGAATATTCTAAAAAGATGGCACCTCCTGTATTCCATGTGCTTAAAATACTTGACGCATTTTAGTAGCATTTATATTATTAATTCCTATATAGGAGATTATATGAAAAAAATAATAAGCGGAAAAGTACGCGAAGTCTATGACTTAGAAGATGGTCGCATGGTCATTGTTACAACAGATAGAATATCTGCTTTTGATGTTATTTTGCCAACACAAATACCAAACAAGGGCAAAGTCTTAAATGCACTTTCTGAGTTTTGGTTTAACCATACAAAAGACATAGTTCAAAACCACTTAATCTCTTCAAATCTAAAAGATATGCCTAGTGAGTTCCAAAAAGATGAATATGAAGGACGCACAATGCTTGTAAAAAAGCTAAAAATGATTCCTTACGAAGTAATTGTACGCGGATATATGTTTGGTAGTATGTACGAAGCATATAAAAAAGGCGAACCCTTTTTAGGACACAGTTTTACAAAAGAATATAAACAGGCAGAAAAATTAGAAACTCCTATAGTAACACCTAGCACAAAGGCGCAAGAGGGGCATGATATAAATGTAACTCTTGAATATATGAAAAACGATATAGGTCAAGCCTTAGGCTCTAAAATAGAAAAAGCAGCCCTTGCAGTATATAACAAGTGCTATGAACACGCTTATAAAAATGGAATAATAATTGCAGACACAAAGTTTGAATTTGGCTTAGATGAAAATGGTCAACTAGTTCTTGCTGATGAAGTTTTAACGCCAGACTCTAGTCGCTTCTGGAATCTTTCTACATATAAGGAAGGTTCTAGCCCTGCAAGTTATGACAAGCAGTTTATTCGCGATTGGCTAAAAGAAAACAATCTTGCAGGAGATGCTTCTATAAAAAGCATACCACAAGATATTGTAAACAAAACAGCAGAGCTATATAAAGAGTGCCAAGCAAGGATATGCAAAAATAGCTAGAAAATCTTAATTAAAACCAGGAATGTATTTTGCAAGTTCCTGCATACGAGCATCAGTTGCAGCGATTGTGTCTGCTATGTTTTTTAGTTCGCTTTCTACATTATCAGGCATTTGATAATCTTTTTTATAATGCAACTGATGTTCTACACTTGCCCAAAAGTCCATTGCAATAGTTCTTATTTGTATTTCTACAGGGATTTCTCTTCTCTGGTCGCTAAAATATATCCCCACCTTGACTATAACATGTAAACTACGGTAGCCACTAGGCTTAGGGTTTTTTATATAATCTTTCAGTTCTATAAGAGTTATATCATCTTGCTGCAATAACATCTGTGTTACATGATAAACATCACTTATAAAAGGACAGGTTACTCTTATTCCTGCTATATCATATAGTTTATTTACCATGTTATCCATTGTGATTGCATAGCCTTTACGCTGTAGTTTTTCTACAATGCTCATAGGGTCTTTTATACGGCTAGAAATTGCTTCTATAGGATTGCGTTTATGCTTACTAGAAAACTCATCCTCTAAGATTTCAAACTTAGTAGTTATTTGCTTTATGCCACTTTCGTATAGCATAAGCAAATGTTGAAACTCCATTGCAGTATTAAGAATTGTATTGGGGTCTGTAAAAAGTTCCTTGTTATCATTAGCAGCATGGCGTAAAATTAGTTCCGTATTCATACTATAGAATATAACAACTAAAAACGCCTATTGGAAACATTTTTTATAAGGAATTGATAAAAACTTGCTTAAATGTTATTTTAATTTTCTACAACAAGCAATGTATCACCTATTTTTACATCATCTCCAGGACGCACAACGGTTGTAGCAGAATCAAAGTCTTCTGTATTGCTCACTACAATAGAAGTAATCTGTGAATAACCTTCTTTATCTAAAGCAGGCTTATCAAACATTAACAAAAGTTGCCCCGCTTTTATAGTATCGCCCTCTTTTACCTTAGGAGTAAAATGTTTTCCTTTTAAACGTATTGTTTCTAGTCCAACGTGTATTAAAATATCAATGCCTTCTAAAGAAGTAATTCCTATGGCATAACATTCTTCTGGAAAGACTGCTACAACACCATCACAAGGAGCACGAACAATTCCGTCTTCTGGGTCAATGGCACAGCCTTGCCCCATTGTTCCACTACTAAAAGATTCATCTTCTACATCTGTAAGGCTTACGACCTTGCCTGTAACAGGGGATTTCAATTCTTTTGTAAAAAACTTTTCTTCTTCTGTTCTTGACCTACCAAAAATAAGTTCAATAAACTTAGCTCCAAATCTTCTTCTTTTCTTTTCCATAAAATAATCCTTATTTTATTTTATTTTATTTGCTCATATAGTTTCTGTCAAGAAAAAAAAGTAAGGTAAAATTGTGAATTAGTCTTTACAAGTTACAAAGGTAAAAAAGGCTATACCTTTATACCTAAAAGGCTATACCTTTACACTCAAAAGGTTGTACCTTTGCACCCTAAGTGCTATACCTTTGCACTATAAAGGTTGTACCTTTTTTCTATCGTCTATTGTCTAAATTCTAAGCTCTAAATTCTAAGTTCTATTTTACAACAGTATAACATATATGTTATAATCATATAAAATCATAGAAATTACGAGGCTAAGGATGGATGAAGAAAATCTTTCTGCAATAGAAATATACATGAACAATGTTTTTAATATTGTAATTTTAATCTTTCCAACTTCCACACTTGCAGCAGGATTGTTTTGTACTGTAATGAAGTTTCTAAACTTTTATGATTCGATATCATGGGTGGCTCTAACGGTATTTGACTGCTCTTGTGTTTTGTATTTATTGATAGGCTTATTTCTTCTATTTTATTGCCATACAAAAGAAGGATATTTAAAAGCCAGTAGCATAAAGAAAGGAAAAATATACGTTGCAATTCTTGAATTAATACAGTGGAACTTTATGACCTATCTTATTGCTGGTAGTGAATTTACAATGTTCTACGCATATTTTTTAATGCTCGTAGTATTTTTCTTAGACCACAAGTTCACACTTTTTATGGCTGG
>CAJOPO010000441.1 GCA_905236315.1 uncultured Treponema sp. | reverse complement strand
GGATTCTTCCACAATGCAACGCCTGCTAGCATTGTGTGTTCAGAATGACTCACTGAATATAGCATACATTTTGTAACACCTCCAAAAAGAGAAGAGCGTTAGCTTAAGAGCAAATTAGTTCAGAGCAAAAGCTTAAGAGCAAATCCGTTTATTACACAGGAATAAAGTCTACAGTTAATTCAGGCAAATTTATATTCCCTGCTCTTACAGTAATGCTATCATTTAATTTTATACTAGATGAACAGGTTATAAAGGTTTCCATTGCCAAAGAGGGAATAAAAAATTGATTTTGCCTGCCGCCAACATCTACACATATTGCTTCTCCCTGCCAAGAAGGATTTTGCAAAAGATAAACAAGCGTCCAGTGCATATTGCTCTTTCTTTCCGCCTTATGAGCGGCTTGCGCTGCGGCTTCTCCCTCCATAACACGCATAAGCATAACATCTTTATCTAAAAGTGTCCTTCCATCTAAAAAGGCTCTAAGCTGCATGTGAGCAATCAAATCTCCATAACGGCGCAAAGGACTTGTTACTTGGCTATACATTCCAACGCCAATTCCTGCATGAAGGCTTGGCGTAATTCCCACAGAACGCCTATGCATACATCGTCTTAATCTAAACTGACCCGCAAGCCCATCGGGAATATCACTAGGCAAAGTAGGAGATTCTTGACTAACAAAGGGGAAAGGCAAACCATTCTTAAAAGCGTATCTTGCAGCCCCCTCCCCTGCTAAAAGCATCATCTCTCTAACCATATCTGCACTTTGAGGGTGTATCTCTGGTTCTATTCTTACATTTTTAGCTTCATCAATTATAATATGAACTTCTGGCAAACTAATATTTACAGAGCCATTCGCCTTTCTGCGCACAATATTACGATTCGCTATATCAAATAGGGGCTTTAGCTCTTCACTATCTTTTAAGGTATCAGCCTTTTCATAAGAAAGCCTTTTTACCCTCACAAGAGTTTTTAAGACTTCACACTCAAGAATATCGCCCTTGTCATCTAAAAGGAGTCTAAAAGATAGCGCATTGCTTAATTCCTTAAGCCCTAAAGCATAATCTGCTAGTGAATCTTCACATAGCATACGAGAAGCTCCTTCTGGAATGTACAAGGTAGCCCCTCTAGCACGTGCTGATTTATCTATAGAAGAATCTGGCATAACGGCAGAAGCAGGGTCTGCTATATGAACCCATAGATATTTTCCGTCCCAAGCAACAGCGTCATCTGGGTCTGTAGACCACTCATTATCTATAGCATAAGAAATGGTATCTATAGTAAGACGTTCTTCCTCTGGAGGAGCAGGCAATCCTTCTGTAGCAGACTTCATAGATAGTCCCCAACGCAAAGGATATGGGTTTCTAGTAATGCTCCAAATTGATGTATCTAAAAGCAACTGATGAGCTTTTTCTGGTGTCTCCTTTATATGAGCGTCATGCATTGTGCGACTTTTATCAGTACGCCCTAAGGCTAAGGCCTCTACATCAGTCATATAAACACCGTCAGAAGGAAGGTCTAATTCTCTTTTTTTAAGACGCTTTAAAAAGGCTCCTTTTAATTCAGACTCTTTTCCTTTTAATGTAGCCTTTTGTATAAGAGAATCTATTTCTTCCTTGCTTCTTGGCTTAAAAATGATTTTTCCATCTTGACCGTTGCTTTCACAAAGGGCAAAGTATAGGGTATTACACAAAGCTAGATATATTCCCCAAGCCTCGTCTGCTTTCATATCAGACTTTATTAAAAGGGAAAGTTCATTCCATTCTATAGCTTCGTTTTCCGTTTCGCTATCTGAAGAAAGCAACTCCCACACTTCTTTTACCATTAAAGCAAGACTATTATTCTGCTCTAAATTATAAAGGTCTTTAACATTGGGAGAGGAACTATCTGCATATTTTAAAACATTTTCTAAGGAACTAGAAGGAGTGCTCGATAAAAGAATAAAATCTTTTTCGCGTACATTAAGAGTATTATATGTTGTTTTTTTTGCGTCAAGCGGAGAAGTCCTAAAGCGTATGGAAAACTTGCCACCGTCTAATGCGGCAAGCACAATAGCAACATTATTCTTATACAAAACAAGAGAATTTGGCTGAATCATTAGTTGTATTGTATATGAAAAATATATAGATTACAAGTAAAAAATGCCACCAGAACAATTATTCTAGTGGCATTAGACCAGTTTAGAAAGCAAAGCCTACAAACTGGCTATATAGTTACCTTAAGCATTAGATATAAATCATGTACCAGGGTGCTCTACCTTATCATAACCTACAACACCTGTAAGTGGGTTCTTTAACCATGGAGCCTGAATTGTCTTTTTCTCGCAAATATTTAGTTCTGCTTCCAAATCATCAGGGCACTTTACAAAGAACTTACATTTTTCCATTGAAGGTTTAAAGTTTACGGTTTCACCTAGTTTAAAGCTTTCTTTTGCAGAAGCCTGTACACGAGCTATAATGCTTTGACCTTTGGTTGCTAAGAATAGGTGTGTTTCTGCTCCTAGCGGTTCCTTATTTGTCACCTTCATCTGCATATTATTCTCTGTGGTTGGAGTTGCAAGATAGGTCAAATCTTCAGGACGTACACCAAAGTACACTTCTTTGCCAACGTATTCTTTTAGGCTTTCCTGTTGTTCTGCTGTAGGAGTAAGAACAAAAGTACCTTCGTCAGCAAGAATCTTGTCGCCTTCTTTCTTTATGGTAACTGTAAGGAAATTCATTGGTGGTGTACCAATAAATCCAGCAACGAACTTGTTGATAGGATGGTTATAGAGATATAGAGGTTCTCCAATCTGCTGTACGTGACCATCTTTCATAACAACAATCTTTGTACCCATTGTCATGGCTTCTATTTGGTCATGAGTAACATAAATCATCGTTGCATTGAGTCTTTGGTGCAAAGATGAAATTTCACCACGCATTGTTACACGTAGTTTTGCATCCAAGTTTGAAAGAGGTTCATCAAACAAGAATACTTTAGGATTACGAACGATTGCACGACCTACAGCAACACGCTGTCTCTGACCACCAGAAAGAGCCTTTGGCTTACGCTGTAGATACTGAGTTAAGTTAAGTTGTTCTGCAGCTTCTCTTACTTTGCGGTCAATTTCGCTCTTAGGTTCTTTGCGGATTTTTAGACCAAATGCCATGTTATCATATACTGTCATATGAGGGTACAAAGCATAGTTCTGGAATACCATAGCAATATCTCTATCTTTAGGTGGAACATCATTCATAAGTTCGCCATCAATATAAAGCTCACCTTCAGAAATCTCTTCCAAACCTGCAACCATACGAAGTGTTGTAGATTTGCCACATCCAGATGGACCTACAAATACGCAGAAATCGCGATCCTCAATAGTAATATTAGCATTCTGAACGGCGCGTACATTGCCTTCATAGATTTTGCCAATACCTTTTAATTCTACCTTTGCCAATTTAAGCCTCCCAAGGGGTTATATTATAATTTAATTATATAGGTAGATATTCATATTGTCAAATATTATTTTTGATGGTGTTACAAAAAGTATGCTAAAACTTTTAACCGTCATTTTGAGCAATAGGCGTTGCCAGCGAAAAATCTGTGAATCTCACATATT
>CAJOPO010000440.1 GCA_905236315.1 uncultured Treponema sp. | reverse complement strand
TTTGCTTATAATCATAACGGAAGCCGATGTCTGCGCCATATATGAGCAGTTAAGTGCGGATTCTTTCCTTAACGATACTGAGTGTTGTATATGCTACAGCGTATGGGGCAAAACAGAAGAAAGCCTTGATGCAAAAAGAATATATCCTAAAAGTTTTAGACTGTTAAGCGAGCAACTTATCCCAAAGAAAATACACTACTGCTGGTTTGGTAAAAATCCCCTGCCAGAACGCTATGTTAAGTGGATGGCAAGTTGGAAAAAGTTTTGCCCAGACTATGAAATAATACGCCACGACGAAACTAATTACGATATGTCTTGGTGCCCCTATATGACAGAAGCATATAAGAGTAAAAAGTGGGGCTTTGTGTCTGATGTATCCCGCATAGACGTGGTGTATAAATATGGTGGCATATATTTAGACACTGATGTGGAACTTATAAAAAGCCTTGATGAACTTTTGTATCAGAAGTGTTTCTTTGGAATTGACGAATCTCTTCTTATTAGTACAGGATTGGGCTTTGCTAGCACAAAGTCCAATCCTGTACTAAAGGGGCTATTAGACCTGTATTCTACAAGGCATTTTGTCTGTAAAGATGGCTCTTTAGACATTACCGCTTGCCCCACAGTGCAAAAGGAATATTTCAATACGCTAGGATATATGAACGATGGAGAGTTTTTTGTAGGGGAAAACTTTACCGTGTATCCTTCTAGCGTGCTTGCAGGAAAGAGTTTATACACAGGCCGCCTAAACATTACAGAGCACACATATTCCATACATCATTATGACGGTAGTTGGACAGGAAAAGAAGCAAAGGAGCGAATACAAAGCCGCCTTGCCTTACAAAAGCAGATGTTTGAGTGACAATTTAGAGTGAGATGATGTATAATTTATGCTAGAGTGTTTATGATTGGAGGTTTATAAAGATGTCAGAGTTAGCATTTGCAGAACTTCAGAGCCAAGTAGAAGCATTACCGTATTACCAAATGATAATTCTTCAAGAAAAAATAAATAGACTAGTAGAAAAAGAAAAGGAGCGAGAATCAGATTCTTTTATAAAAGAAGGACTTGCATGGCTAGATAGTATATCAGGCTCTATTCATAGAGAAATCGATTACAAAAAGGAACGTGAGGAATGGCGCGATGAAAAGTATGGACATATTGATTGATTCTAATGTCATTATAGATGTACTTCAAGAGCGTGAGCCGTTTTGTTTTGAGGCAAAAAAAGTTATTGCTCTTTGTATAGAAAAGAAAGTAAATGGATTTGTTACGGCTCATTCTTTATGTGATATTTTTTATATTCTCCGCAAAGATAAAAGTGTTAAAGAGCGACTTTCTTTAATTTCAAATCTGTGTAAGTACGTTACGGTTTTGTCTGAGAAGCAAGATGATTTTGAAGTTCTTGCAAATAGTTCTTTTACAGAAGACCTTGAAGATGGATTGCAGATGATTTGTGCTAAAAATTATAATCTTGACTATATTGTTACTAGAAATATTAAAGATTTTATACATTCAGATGTATCCGCAATTATTCCCTCGGATTTTTTGCAGTTGCTTTCATTGCGGTGAGGTACTGACTATTATAGGGCAGCAGGTGGGCATATAAAACCCATTGTAGTAGAAGACTATATAGAAAAGGTAAAGGTATATATGAAAGAGTTTAATTACACAAAGGTGTATCTAGCGACAGAAGTTGAGGAGGCTTGCAAAATGTTTACTAGGGCGTTTGCTTCTAAAATTTGTTATCTACCGCAAAAAAGATATAAGCAAACAGAAAGAAGGTTTTTATCTGAAATTCATAACGAAAGAGAAAATGATTATTACTTGCGTGGTAAGGAGTATTTAATGGTTCTTTGTGTGCTTGCAAAATGTGCGGGGCTTTATGGTAGTGATAATGGGGCTACACGCCTTGCTTTAATTATAAATCAAGGTCATTATGATAATGTCAACATCTGGGGGGGGGTACAACAGTATAGTATATTTATACATCGTCATGTTGAGCCTATAGGCTTTGCCTTTGGCGAAACATCTCTACATTATGCACCTTCTTGTAAGGAGGCTGCATAATGGTAACAATATTTACCCCCACCTATAACAGAATACAAAAATTACGCCTTCTTTATAATTCCCTAATAAATCAAACACTAAAAGACTTTGAATGGATAGTAGTAGACGATGGCTCGACCGATGGTACCATTACATGCCTTTCCCAATGGGTAGAAAGTCAAAAAGATTTTAACATAATCGTTTTACATACAAAAAACGGCGGCAAACACCGTGCCATGAACCTTGCCTTGCGCGTAGCACACGGAAAATCATTCTTTGTGGTAGATAGCGATGACACTCTTATAGAAACTGCAATACAAGACATTACAACTTGGTTTTCTACCATAGAGAATATAGACGACATTGCAGGTGTAAGTGGCTTAAAAGGCTTTGATACTCTTCATGCAGTGGGTGGTAGGCCTAAGTTTGAAGGTGAGTATGTAGACTGTGGTACCTTAGAAAGAGAAAAATACGGCTTACAAAAAGATAAAGCGGAAGTTTATAAAACAGAGATTATAAAGAAATTCCCCATGCCTGAATTTGAGGGGGAAAACTTTATAACAGAAGTATATCATACAGAAATTGCAGCTGCAGGGTATAAACTTAGATGGTATAAAAAGATTATTTATTTGTGCGACTATTATGCAGATGGCTTAACACAGCAGGGCAGCACAAAATTCCTACAGAATCCACGAGGAACAGCATATTTTCTTAATGTAAAAGAAAAACTTTATGGTAAGAGCGTTACCGACAAAGATAGATTTCGCTATTATTTACTTTTTGCCCAAAAATATACACAAGAAGAAGCTCTCTTATATACCTGTAATGGAAAGGCAGAATACGTAGAAGCATTTAAGCAGAGAAAGAATTATCTCATACAAGAGTTAAACTCATTCTTTAGTGAACATCAAATAAATAGCATTGCCATTTACGGTCTTGGTAACGTAGGTGATATATTTTTATCTCTAAAGGATGAACTAAAAGTGAATGTGGCTTTTGGAATAGATAGACAGCAAAAAACAAAGTTAGGAATAAATACAATAAAACTTGAGAGTCCTTTGCCTAAGGATATAGATGCAATTATCGTTACTATGATGAAGTACAGCAGTGATATAGAAAAGACTCTAGAGCCTATATGCCATAATGTATATTTCTGGTGCAATATTGCAAAAGATAACTGGCTTTGGTAAGTAGAACAGGTCGTGATATTCAAAGAAGCGGAGGACAATAATGAAAGCTTTAAAAGATGTATTTAATGAGAAAATTGCCGTATATGGCAACTATGGAGTTTCTGAAATTCTTGAGTACCTAGTAAAGAATCAAGACAATGTTAGATTTTTTATCTATGGAACGCTAGAGAAAGTTCGCCTTGCATTAGAATGGTACATAAGGACGTATAACATAAAGCCAGATTTCTGCGTTGTAAC
>CAJOPO010000439.1 GCA_905236315.1 uncultured Treponema sp. | reverse complement strand
GTTGCAAGTCGCTATAATAGCGCGCCTTACAACATCGCATTTTCAAAGTTGCCTCTAAAAACTGAAGTTTTTAGAGGCTCCCAGAAAATTGTCACGGAAATCAATTTTTTTACGTACACATATAAAAAACAGCTTCCAGTCGCCTTCTCGCTGTTTTTTCCTTAAAGTATGCTGTAAAACTGATTTACGGAAAATCTTTTAGGAATGAATAACTTCCTTGCAATATATAATATTTACCATTATAATAGTATTATAAAAGTTGCTATAGGACAACACAAATTATTTTTCTTTATAAGGAAACTCTAAAATTCAAACTTTTAGACCTGCCTTTTATTTACTTTCAGGAGGGTAAATATGAAAAAAATAAGAAAGACAGCTATTCCTGTATTTATGGGAGTCTTTCTAGCTACTACTTTTGGAGCGTGTTCCAAAGCTAAAGTTTCTTACACACCAGGAGAATACACAGGAACGGCAGCAGGACGCAATGGCGATGTAACAGTAACGGTAACAGTAAGTGAAGACAAAATACAGTCTGTAGCCGTTACAGAACATCAAGAAACAGAGGGCATTGCAGACCCTGCCATAAGCGATATTCCAGCAGCCATTGTAAAAGCCCAATCTGCAAATGTTGATACAGTTTCTGGTGCTACTATCACTTCTAAAGCCATTATAGAAGCAACAAAAAATGCTTTAACCAAAGCAGGAGCTAAAGATAATTCTTCTGCACAAAAAAAAGAGCGCAAAAATGTAGCTATAAGTTACAAAGCTGGCACTTATTCGGGTACCGGAAAAGGAATGAACGGACCTGTTACCCTTGATGTAACATTCAGCAATAATGCCATTACAGATATAAAAATCGCTTCAGAAAAAGAAACTCCACACGTTGGTACCCCTGTATATGACATTATGTTCAAAGATGCCATAGAAGCAAATGGTTCTGGCATAGACGGTGTTTCTGGAGCCACATTTACATCAGTTGCTGTACGTACAGCTCTAAATGAAGCAGCCAAAAAAGCTGGTGCTGATAAGATTGATGAATTTAAGAAAAATACCGTTGTTCATAAGGCACAAGCTCCTATAGAAGAAAGCTACGATGTAGTTGTTGTGGGAGCAGGTGGAGCTGGCATTGCAGCAGCAGCACAAGCGGCACAAAACGGAGATACAGTTCTTGTTATAGAAAAGAATGTGGAAATTGGTGGTAATACCCTTGTTTCTGGTGGTCAATTCCAGTCCGTTATGCCATATTTAGTTTGGGACCCCAAAAATCCAGATGCAACAACTGGTGTCTACCCTGTAGATGGCAAAACCTATAACAAAGTAAAAGAAGCTAATGGAAACATAACAGTTCTAAAAACCATTCTTAACTGGGACGAAAAGCCATTTGACGGTAGTAATGCTTCACAGTGGTTTGTTGCAGGAGATATAGAACAACTTTCTAAGCATGGCGTACATGCAGAGTATCTTTCTACATTGCGTGAATTAAAGCAGGAAATTAGAGAATATCTTGCTTGGGCACAGCCAAAGTTAGACAGTGGTATTCCAGAATCTGAATTAACACTATTCTCTACACTAAATTTACACATCTTCCAAACATATTATGGTGGGCTTCGTGCAAATGCAGAGTTTACAGAATGGGTTTATGGGGATTATGCTCTAGTAAAACAATTTATAGAAGGTGGTCAAGACCTAAAACCTTGGCTTGAATCACAGGGAGCAACCTTTGTAGAAGACATTCAGCCTACTATAGTTGGAGCCTTATGGAATAGAGAAAACCAATTTATAGGTGCAAACTTTGATGCTGACGGTGATGGTAAAAACGAAACAGGACAGTGGGGTTCTTACTTTGCACCTCCAAGACGCACTTTGTTAGAAACTAGTTCAACAGCAGCTTCTAATAAAATTTTACTAAGAACAGACGCTAAAGACCTTATTGTAGAAAATGGACGAGTAACAGGCGTAAAAGCCGTTATGTATGATGGAACCCAAGTTACAGCCCATGCCAAAAAAGGTGTAATTCTTGCTACTGGTGGCTATGCTGCAAACATTGCAAAAGTTGTAGAAACAAATGATTATTGGAAGCAAGGTACTCTTTCTAATCGCACTCAAACTACAAACCGTTCATCTTTAATGGGCGATGGTATTACAATGGGTGAAAAAGCAGGGGCTGCAACTACAGGTATGGAATTTACACAGCTTATGCCTATCTCTTGGGTAGATAATGGTCAACTTGCATTCGGTGGCGGAAACTATGCTATTTACATTAACCCAACTACAGGTAAACGCTATCTAAATGAAACTGGAGAGAGAGATGTTCTTTCTTTGGGAGAGTTTGAAAACGGAATTGACCACAATGGTGTAAAGGGAACTGTAATAGAAATTGCAAATAGTGAGCAAGCAATTCCAGGACCATATCCTTATGGCACTCCAAAATCTGACCTTTGGGAATCTGATGTGGACTGGAGGCAGTATACCCGCACTGTAGACCAGCTAGGAGATTTATTTAAGCAGTTAGGAATAGCGGCAGACGCTTCTGTTGTGCGCAAAGAGATAGAAGAATATGATAATGCCCTTATGACAGGAACAGAGTCATCTCTTGCAGTTCCCAAAACAGGCTGGACTGCATTAATAGGTCATGCAGATAAAAACGCAGATGGTTCTTTTAATACAGCATCTTATACTTTAGATAGTGTAAAGTTAAAGATTCGTATTTTAGCCCCATCAACACATCACACAATGGGTGGTCTTGCAATAGACATAAACCGTCACGTTTTAAATAAAGACGGTAATATAATTCCAGGTTTATATGCCGCAGGTGAAGTAACAGGTGGCATACATGGTGGTAACCGTTTAGGTGGTAATGCTATTGTAGAGATTTTTGTTTCTGGTAGAACAGCCGCAAATGCAATAAAGGCTGATAACTAAACATTTCTTAAGGGGTGTTATGAAATGTATGCTATATTCAGCATACTTTCTGTACCCCCGCCGTTTAACTTTAAAATGCTGATTGATAACTTAAATGTCAGTCAGCATTTTGTTTCTCGCCCGCTACGCTATCTTTAACATTAGGCTACGCTTCAAAAATTCAACTAATGCGAGACTTTCTGCATTAGGCTACGTCACACAACTTTAACCAATGCAAGACCTCATGCATTAGGCTACGCCACACAACTTTAACCAATGCGAGACCTCCTGCATTAGGCTACGTTTAAAGAATTTACACTAAGGTTTTTGGGAGGTGTTACGAAATGTATGCTATATTCAGCAAGTCATTCTGAACGAAGTGAAGAATCTATCGAATCTTAGCGGAAATCTACGAGATTCACCGATTTTTCGCTGGCAACGCCTATTGCTCAAAATGACGGTTAAAAGTTTTAGCATACTTTTTGTAACACATCCCGCTTTTTTTATGTGCTTACCCCGTAGCACACAACCAGCATTTTTTATTTGTCAAATAAAAACTTATGCCTTATAATATAAAGCATGAAGAAGATTACAATTACATTCCCCAACAATACTTCTATAGAAGCAGAACCAAATATAAGACCTCTACACTTTGTTGATAAGTTTGCAGAAAGTGGTCGCAATGTTATTGCAGTAAAAGTAAATAATGAAATCTGCTCATTAGACAGTACGATTGACATAAATGCAACGCTAGAACCTGTTTACGAAGACACAAAAGAGGGAGCTGCAATTTATAGACGCTCTCTATGCTTCATACTAGCAGTGGTAGCACATAGAATATTTCCAAACTCACGATTGCTTGTAGGACACAGTTTGGGGTATGGATATTATTACACTATAGACACAGAAGAAACTCCTTCTACAGAAGAAATCCTTACGCTAAAAAGCGAAATGGAGCGCATTGTAGAAGAAGATAGAATTATAGAAACTGAAGTAATTTCATACAAAGACGCTTGTGAACACTTTGAAAGTTTAGGGCTTATTGAAACGAGGAAGCAATTAAATTATAGAAGTCCTGCAAAAATACAGATAAACAGACTAGATGATTTTATTGATTTATATTTTGGACCTCTTGTTAGTAGTACCAAAATGCTTAAAGTCTTTGACCTCGTTCCCTATCAAGAAGGCTTCTTATTAAGATTTCCAACTCACAAAAATCCGAATGTCTTACCACCCTTTGAAGACCAACCTAAGCTCTTTCAGATATATAAAAGATATAAAGACTGGGGTAAGCGTTTAAATATAACATCTGCAGCAAGTTTGAATCAGTTAATTCATGATAACAAAGTAAATGAGTTTATTGATATTACAGAAACCTTGCAAGTAAAATGTATTAGTGATATTGCAAGTCAGATTCAAAAGCGTGGTACAGTGCGCGTTGTACTTATAGCAGGCCCTTCTTCTTCTGGTAAAACAACTACAAGTAAAAAATTAGGACTTCAGTTGCAGGCCATAGGTTATGCGCCTAAACTAATTAGCCTTGACAGTTATTACGTAGGTAGAGAAAACACACCACGAGATGAAAATGGCAATTACGATTATGAATGTCTTGAAGCCCTAGATGTTAAGCAAATAAATGAAGACTTATTAAGTCTTTTTGCTGGTAAAACAATTAATCTACCAAGCTATGACTTTCATGAAGGCAAACGTTATTACAAGGGGGACACTATGTCATTAGGTCCAAATGATATTCTTGTAATGGAAGGTATTCATGGATTAAATGACAAATTAACTCCCCTCGTTCCAAATGATAAGAAGTTTAAAATATATCTTTCTGCTTTAACGCAGCTTAATTTAGATGACCATAATCGCATTCCTACAAGTGATAATCGCCTTATAAGGCGCATTGTTAGGGATTCTAAGTTTAGAGGTAAAAGTGCAACAGACACCATAGGTATGTGGGATAGTGTACAAAAAGGAGAACAGTTGCATATTTTCCCATTCCAGAATAACGCAGATGCCATGCTAAATACAGCACTAGATTATGAACTTTCTGTATTAAAGGTATATGCAGACCCGCTTTTGCGCTGTGTAACTCCTATGCAAAAGGAATATGCAGAAGCAAGCCGCTTACTTGCTTTCTTGGGGAATTTCTCTACTATTCCTGCAACATCAGTTCCAAGTCACTCTATAATTAGAGAGTTTATAGGAGGCTCTGCGTTTAAGTATTAAAAAATTAGCGTAGTATTACGAAATGTATGCTATGTTAAACGTGTCATTCTGAGCACACAATGCCTATGCAATGTCTATTGCTCAAAATGACGGTTGAAAGTTTTGGCATACATTTTGTAACACCACCTAAAACTTTATTACTTTTTAGCATGGCTTGATACTATGTCATCTAACACAATTTCTGCTTCATGTGCATTTTCAAGCTTCCATGCATCCATTTTTCTTTCACGATTTTTTTCTAGGGCTTTAACCTTTTGCATAGCCTTACGAACAACTTCTCTTTTTTCATCTGCTTCCATTTCTAATTTTGAAAGTTCATAAAGACATTGCTCTTTTTGATTATCTAAGAGAGTAAAATAGTTCTGTACAGAAGAAAGGTAATAAACATCGTGGAGTGAGGAATCAGTTTCCGTCATAACAATATGACGATTATTTGCTATATCTTGCAATATACGATTTTGCTCTGCAATAAGAGCATTTACCTTGCCAAGTTCGGCTTTTGCTTGGTCAAGTTCAAAGTTTCTCAAATCAAGTATCTTTTGCAGAGCATAGCTAAATTTTTTCATTATGTAGCCATTATATCAAACTTTCTACGAGCGTCAGCAGGGCTTTCTACATACTCTTCAGGTGGGATTTCTATTCCGCTAAGAGCAGAAAGTTTCTGTAGAGTATCTTCTATAGTTAAGTGGTCTGTCTTTTCCTGACACAAGAACTCTTCTATCGCTTGATGTTTATCTATTGCTTCATCTATTTCTGCAGAAGAACCTTTTTGATAAACCCCTGCAATAATCATATCTTCTTGCCTTGCATAGTCTGCAATCCATTTTTTTACACGCCTTATAGCCTGCTTAGTAACAGGACCGCAAACTCTATCACTCCAACGGCTTACGCTTTGTAATATATCTATAGCAGGATAGTGCTGCTGGTCAGCTAAAGAACGGCTTAACACAATGTGTCCATCTAAGGTTCCACGCACAGCATCAGAAATTGGCTCGTTCATATCATCGCCATCAACTAATACTGTATAAAAAG
>CAJOPO010000438.1 GCA_905236315.1 uncultured Treponema sp. | reverse complement strand
TAGAATCTGTGGCACTTAGTTATGGTGTACCTGCTAGTGCAATAGCTAGTCCTACACCAGATATTGTAAGAAGGTTAGCATTATATTATGCTTATTTTACTGCTGCATGGAGAAAGGCATCTTTCTCGATCGGGAAAAATTCGGATGAAGATTCTTTTGCGTTGAAGGCTAAGTGGCTAAAGACAATATTAGATGACTTACTAGACCAGTTAAGTGCAGATAGCTTTACTGGTGGAAATACGGCTGTGCGGAGAAAATTCCCAAGCACTCTTCCAGTTTCTAGGAATTAAACTCTTGACATTTCACTGGAAATATGTTATAATATGTATATAGAGGTGAAATTATGCTAAAAGAAATACAGTGGTATAATATAGCAAGTTTATTAAAAGATTTTCTAAAATCTTTTAGGTATAATAATGGAAATAGGTTGTTTGAATATCTAGTAGATAGAGATGATATGAAAATAAAAGTAGGCTCAGGTAATACAGGAGAATGGCCAGCCTTATGGATATTGTTTGGAGATGAAACACATCTAGAAAAACAAGATAGTATAAATGGTGCTTCTGTACAGCTATGGTTGGATTTATATGTAAAAGCAGAAGCAGGGCCAGAAATAGATTTTACAGATAATCTTTATCAACAATTATTCAAGGCAGAAAGAGAACTACTTAAAGCATTAAGAGCATTTAATTCAGAATTACATAAAAGAGGTATAGGCAGTAAATTAGAAATATCAACTATATTAAGTGACAATGATGAAAGAGTATCTGGAAATAGTCTTAATATAGCACTTAATCGTATAGTTGTAGATATAGTGTGGTTTAAGAATTTAGACCCGAAAAGAAATAGGTTTTAGAAAGGGAATTAGTAATGAACCTAGTTGGTAAACATTTTGGTCGATTAGAAGTGCTAGAAAAAGCGTATACAAAGAATCGAGCAGTTTACTGGAAGTGTAGATGTGAGTGTGGCAATATAACTTATGTATCCACGGCAAAACTTAATAGTGGTCATACTCGTTCTTGTGGTTGTTTACATAGCCCAAAACCATATTTGAAAGATTTAGTTGGTAAGAGGTTTGGAAAATTGGTTGTAGTTGAATATGACCATAGCAATCATGGGGCATATTGGAAATGTGACTGTGATTGTGGAAAGAAAGATATAGTATTGCCTTCATATAGATTATTAAATGGTTCTGTAAAATCATGTGGGTGCTTGAGAAAAGATTTAGCCGCACAAAAAAGGAATAATTTAGAAGGACAAAGATTTGGTAAATTACTAGTTTTAGAATATGTACAAGATCAAACAAAGTGGAAGTGTCAATGCGATTGTGGAAACATTACTTATGTTACTGCTGGTGCATTGGTAGGAGGAAGAACTAAATCTTGCGGATGTATACCAAAAAGAAAGATAGAAGATATAACAGGTAAGAAATTTAATTATTTAACAGTTATTAGATTAGCATATAAAAAAGATAATAAATTTTACTATGAGTGTCAATGTGATTGTGGAGAAAAAACTATAGTAGAAAGAAGTAAATTAGGAATAACGCAATCTTGTGGGCATATAGATATATCTCATTGTGGAAGCAAAAATGAAAATGAAATATTGAGTTTTATGTATTCTTTTTTAGATAGAGATGAGATATTATTGCATAGTAAAGTATTAGATGGCAAAGAAATAGATATTTATGTGCCAAAACTAAAACTTGGGATAGAGTATAATGGCAGTGCCTTTCATGCAAGTGAAAATGGTGTGTTTAGTAATAAAGATAAATATTACCATAAAAATAAATTTTTACTCGCTAAAGAAAGAGGAATAAATCTTATAACTGTATTTGATAAAGACTACGAGGAACACAAAGAATATATATTAGATTTAATTAAGAATTATGATAAGTTACTTTTTTTACCTCACAATGAGATAGAATATACAAATAATGATTTTGGAAATGGTTTATGGATGCAGAAATTTGGTTATGAAGAAATAGGGCAAACAGAACCTGAAAGTTTTATCTTTGAAAGAGGTAGACTTGTATATAGATGTGGAAAAACGATTTGGTTTTTGAGGAGGAATGTTTAATGGCAAATCAAGGTATGTCACGAGCTGATGATTTGATGGTGGGTGCTGGCGTTCTGTACTTTAAACGCAGTGATGACCCTCATGGTCTACATCATCTCGGAAACGTAGACGAATTTAACATTAATACTGATATTACTACAGTAGAAAAAAATAGCCGTATGAACAAGAAACGTGAACTTATGGCTTCTGTAGTAACAGCAGTAAACCCAACTGGTACTTTGACAATGACAGAGTACAATCCTTACAATCTTGCACTTGGATTGTTTGGACGCGAAGGTGTTCGCACACAAC
>CAJOPO010000437.1 GCA_905236315.1 uncultured Treponema sp. | reverse complement strand
TGAAGAGCCTGACCTTGATAATGTTGACCTTAGCACAGAAGAAAGTTCTGAAGAAGAAATCTCTGTTCCAAAGACTGATGATATTCTAGTTGAATCTTCTTCTACAGACTTTATGGACACTGCTTCTTCTGTTTCTTCAGAAGAAATAGCTCCAGAAACTGAAGAAGAAAATGAAAGTCCTCTTACAGTAAACAATATTATTGCAACAGTAAAAGAAGACGAACGATTCAAAGAAGACTTTGTTCCAGTAGTAAATGAAGACTCTTCAGATGACTTTGAATACTCTCCTTTAGATGAACCTTTGGCATTTGACGAAAGTACAAGCCCTCTTTCTGAACAAGAAGACTTTACAGAGCCTGTTCCAACAGAAACAACCGAAGATGTTTCAACTAATGAAGAAGAAAGCTTTGAAGCCCCTGCTGAAGAAAGTATTGTTACAGAAGAGGAGCCTTTAAGCAAAGAAAATCTTGATTATTTACAAAGTGAGCCAATTCCTGCAGAAGAAGAAAATGTTTCTGAAGAGGAATCAAATGAGGAAGAATTAGAAACTGGAATAAGTGAAGACACAACAGAAACAGTATTTAACCAGTGGGATTCTGCTCCTGTAGAAGAAGAAACTGTTGATTCTAATGAAGAGCGTCTTATGCCAGAAGAAACTGCTACAGAAGCTACTCAATCAGAAAGTACAGAAGAAGAAGCTATAGCTACAGAAGAAGCCACTGTTGAGGCTGAACCACAAGAAGAAGTTTCTGAGCCAGCAGTACAAGAAAGCGAAACTCTACCAGAAGAAACCTCTGTTGAAGCAGAACCACAAGAAGAAGTTTCTGAGCCAGCAGTACAAGAAAGCGAAACTCTACCAGAAGAAACTACCTCTGTAACTGAAGAAGTTCCAGCGCAAGAGCCTGCGCCTATTACTCCAGTAACAGCAGCAGCAATGGTAGCAAGTTCAAGTAGTGTTAATTCCATACCAGAGGATATGAAGCAAGAAATTCGTGCTGTTCTTTCTTATATGGACCAGCTTTTAGAAAGCCTACCAGAAGATAAGATTGCAGAATTTGCTAAATCTGAACAGTTTAACACTTATAAAAAGCTATTTACAGAACTCGGTTTATCTTAATTCTTAAAATTATAGCTTTATATATTTTAACATAGACCATATTTTGCAAAAAGCAAGATATGGTCTTTTTTTTAAGTGAGGCATTATTATTTATGGAAATAACTTTTTCTAAAACAACAAATGGCTATGATATATGTCGTGCAGGAAAAGTATTATTACATTCCTCCTATAATCCACAAAAAGAAGCAGAAAGATTTGTTTCTACCCTATCATGCACATACTATCCGTCTTTTGTTATAATAACAGAGCCTGCCATATCATATATAACTGAAATATTGCGGACAAAATATCCAAGTTCAAAAATATGTTGTATACGTTATTCAAAAGCCTTTGATAAATGGAATAATAAATGGGATAAAATTTTTTATATACAAGGATACTCAAAATCACTTTCTGAACAATTATTTGATTATTTAGGGGAAGAAGGCTTATGCACTACTCTTTTTGCTTCATGGACAGCTTCCCAAAAAGCATTTCCTTCTGAACATACTTTAGCATGGAAAGAAATAAAAAAAGCAGTATTAAAAGGAAGAAATGTACTTGCAACACGTTCATGGTTTTCTAAAAGATGGGCAAAAAACGCAATAAAGTTTGCATTATTTTTTAATAAAACAAAAGAATTGATAAAGCCTATAGAAAAAAATATTATAATATGTGCAAGTGGACCAAGTTTAAAAACTTCTTTACAAGAAATAAAACAGAGACGAAATGATATATTTTTAATTGCAGTATCTTCTGCATTAAGCGTATTACATCATGTAAACATAAAGCCTGATTTATGTATATCTACTGACGGTGGCTATTGGGCAAAGAAGCATATTTCATTTGCACTAAAAGATTTTCAAGATATGCCATTAGCATTAAGCCCAGAAGCAAATTGCTGGAGTTGGGCATTTAATAATAATCCTATTATTCCCCTTTCTTATGGAGACGGAATATCAGAAGATATTTTTAAGTGTTTTGGAATAAAAAATTTACGAGCATACCGTAATGGCACTGTAAGTGGTACTGCGGCAAAAATAGCATTAGATATATCAGATAATCAATTAGTATTTTTTTGTGGTTTAGACATGGCTTCTAATAAAGGCTTTGCCCATACACAGCCAAATGAATTAGAAAATCAAAGTTCTATTAATGACTATAGGCTTTCAACTAAAGAAACAAGAATTGCACCTTCTTCATTTAATTCTTCTGCTCTTTCTATTTACAAATCATGGTTTTCATCCGAAAATTTTAACAATAGATTATTTAGATTAAGCAATAATTGGAAATATCCAAATACATTAGGAAACATAAAAGACGTAAACTGGCAGTTTTTTGATTCTATATCAAAAAATACACCAAAAGAAAATACTTTATTTTATAAAGACACAGATTCTTTTTTAATGCCTATAAAAAAAAGAAAAGAATTACTCTTAAAACTTATAGAACAAAAAAAGAATTCTTTAGAATGGATAAAGGAAGCAGCCCCCGCTGAATTCCTTTTACTAGAAAGAAGTATCAGCAATGAAGATAAAATAAACGCGCAAAAAAAGCTAGACAGTGCTATGCAAAAATATATAGAAAATATTTCAAGTATATTGATAAGATGTTAAAACAAATATAAAGCATTTAGCAAAAGGATTATAAATGATTTATAACCAAATAATAACTGCAAAAAATCAAGACAAAATCCCCTTATTTATAGATGGTAGGTCTATACATTCAAAATATAATCCTCGTAACGAAAAAATAGCAATAAATCAAGAGGCAGGATTTATAATAATTTTAGGTATAGGAGCAGGTTGGCATATATTAAATGCTATAAAAGAACTTCCAAAAGATTGTTTTTTAGTAGCAGTAGAGGCAGACATAGAAAGCCTTGAATTCTGTAAACAATTTGAAGCCGTAAAAATACTTATGAGCAAAAAAAATATTGCATTATGTACGGCACAAAATATAGAAAATGTTATACTAAATAATTACATACCTGCACTATATGGAAACCTTTTTGTTGCAGTACAAAGGGCATGGGAAACAGAATGTAGTGAATTATGCAGTAAAATTAAAATATCTATCCAAAATGTTTTAAAACAAATATCTGCAGATTTCTCTGTTCAATCTCATTTTGGGAAAATATGGCAAAGAAATATTTTCTTAAATCTTTCCTCGTTTTCTAAAAATGATTTTCTTCCTGTAACTGAAAAAAAAATTGCAGTGATAATAGCAGCAGGTCCCTCTTTAGATAATAATATATCCACATTAAAAAAAAGGCAAAATGAATTATGTATTATTGCTACAGATACAACTTATGGAACACTAATAAAACAAGACATAATTCCTGACTTTGTAGTATCTATTGACGCACAGCATATTTCAACAACACACTTTTATCCCTATTCCAACAAGGACAAAGATAAGAAAACTATTTTTGTTTTTGACATTGCATCTTCAAGACAATCTATAGAACTAGTAAAAACAAGAGGTTATAAAACTTTTTTTATAAAAAGTTCACATCCCTTATCAGCATTTATACCAGAAAATATTATTCCTACAGTTGAAGCGGGTTCTGGAACAGTAACCATTGCTTGCTGTGATTTTGCAAGAAAATTGGGTTTTAATAAATTAGAACTTTTTGGAGCAGACTTTTGCTATAGTAATGGTAAGCCCTATGCAAAAGGAACATATTTAGAAACTAATTTTTCTTCAAAAGAAAATAGACTCATGACAGCCGAAGGCTTATACACTGCCCTAATGTATAGAACAGAGCTAGAACCTACCATTGCCCCCGAAGGACAAAAAAATGCAAAAACAAGTCCTGTAATGAAAACTTATAAAGATGCTTTAAATAAATGGGCAGTAAAATATGGCTATAAAAGAAGTAAAAACGAACTAATTTTTACAGATTCAATCTCTAAAAATGCTTTAGGACTATTTAATAATTCCACTACAGAAGCATTTGATAAATATTCATTTGTAAAAAACTGGTCATTAGAAGTGGAGCAAAAAGTAAATGATAAAACACTTGCACTACTGCCTTACATAGCATGGCTTAGGAAAAATGAAAAGTCTTATAATAAACATACAATTTTTGAGCTTATAAAACTTGCATACTCTAAAGCAAGTCAGTATACTATATTATATGAAAACTAAACGAAACAAACTTTTTACAGTAGCAATAGTTGCTGTGTATATTATATCTGTATTATTCTTTGTGCTATCGCTTTTATTAGAATATAAAAATGGTCCAGAAAATGCAGACAAACGATTTAAAGAGCTTTGTAAAGAAACATCACAAAATTTAAAAGTAAATTCCCCCACATCAGAATATTTTAAGAGTGCATTCCTTCGTTCTGTAGGTTCTGTATCAGATATTGCAACTATAAAAGTCGAATATAATGGAATAATTTTAATATCATATCCAAAAGATTTTAATACTGCACTAAACTCTCGTTCTTCGCTTATATCTGTAAAAGAAGAAAAACTAAATGCAAACGATGGAAGTCCATTAACTGTTACAGCTGCCATATATCTTTTAAAACCTACATCTATTTACGATAAAGGTAGAGCGGCATTCTTTGTTATATTAGTTGCAACACTTCTTTGCATATTCTACTTAGTATACATATATATGTATCAAGCTACAGAAGAAAGCAATGATGAAGAAGATAAAATAAAAATATCTAACACAGTAGAAGAAGAAGCAGAAGCGACCCTTTCTCTACAAAATGAAGACATACTAGATATTAATGAAGAAAAAGAGAACACAGTGCCAGTAGAAGAAAGCGAAAATGTTGAACAAACAGAAGATGATACCCTTTCGCTTAGTGCTTCTCCTATAACCAGTACAATAACTCAAGAAGAATTTCAAGCCCTAACTCAAGACTATTATCCACAAGAAGAAACAAATAAAGAACAAGATAACATAAAAGAAGACGCTAAAAATATAGAAACCGAAGATGAGCAAAATAAGGACAATGTTGAATCTCCTCTTCCTTCTATAGATGAACTTGATATTCCAGATGATATACAATTAGAAGACGATGATTTACTAGATACTGCTTTTGCAGATAATGCTCTAGAAAGCACTAGTCTAACAGACAGTCCTGCTTTAACAGACGATACTGCTTTAGAAAACAATAATAGTGAAGAAAAACCATTAGAGGAAAACAAAAAAAAACAAGAAAATATCGCTGGTGATATAGCGGAGCCTATTACAGAGCCTATTCAAGAAGAACATTCTTCTCTTAGTGAAGATAAAGAGAACAAAGCAGAAGTTGAAGAGCAAATTGATGAGTTTGCACAAACACTAGGAATATGTCCTCAAAAAGATATGCTACCTGCATTAGATAGTGAGTTAGTTCAGGCCGCTTCTAGCGAACAAGATATAACTTTATTAATTATAACTATCTCTGATTTTGATTGGAAAAGTGATATTTCAAAAGAAATAATAAGTTGCATAGAAAAAGAACTTTGTAGCAAAAAGAATATTTTTTCTTATAATAATGAAGGTTGCTCTATCATTATGCAAGGTAAAAAACTTGAACAGTCACTAGGAGATGTAAAAAACTTACACACACAGTTTGTTTCAATCTTAGCAAAACATTCGTTATATAATAATATATTTATGGGGCTTTCTGCAAAATCTCTAAGACTTATTTCTGCAAATAGACTTATAAATGAAGCGGAAAAAGCACTAGAACACTCAAAACAAGATAAAGACTCCCCTATTACAGCTTTTAAAGTAGACCCCGAAAAATATAGAAAATATATTGCATCCGAGTCAGAACAAATAGCATAAATAAAAAAGAGGTGTTGGGCTTATCAACACCTCTTTTTTATTTAACTTTCTTCATCACTAGGTGGCTTTATTTTTTCTTCTATTTGCTCTATAGCACTACTATCAGGAAACTGTTCTTTTAGTATAGCTAAGTATTCCTCTGCCTTATCAATTTTATCTTGTGCTAAAAGAACAAATATAAAGTTTTTAAGTAAGGATTCATCTGTAGGATTTTCTAAATAAAGCCTTTCATATTTCCTTTCGGCATTTTCTAAATCTCCAGACATAGCCATTATATACGCAAGGGAAACCTGCAAACTAACATTGTTAGGGTCTTCTTTTAATAAAGTTGTATATACTTTTTCTGCCTCGTGCCAATTTCCTAAAAGAGCCTGACAACGCCCATACCTAAACAGTGCTTGATTATCATTTGTAAATTTAGGTTCCTCTGCAACCATTTTATAATATTTAGAAGCAGTTTCATAATCTTCAAGTTTTTCATATTCTTGAGCTATATCGTAATAGCGAGCAATTATATCTTTTTCTCTAGCACTAAGTTCTCCAGAAATATTTTTTCCCATAGAAGAACAAGACACATTAAAAATTAATAAACTGGGCAGTAGATATAACACATATAAATACGAAAAACTTGTTTTCCTTTTCATAATTTATATTGAACCTAAAACAGTTTGTTCAATTTTTCTTAATTGAGAACGATATAAACCTGTAATATTATGTCCATAATCTGCAATAAGTTGTATTATATTACGTGGCATCTCCTGTGAATCTTTGCCGTTTAATCTATCGCCTGCATCCCCTAAGCCAGGCATAATGTAAGCCTTTTCATTTAATACAGGGTCCATCCATAAAGTATAGCATGTACAATTATCTAATGCCCTTGTAACACGCAAACTACCTTTAAGAGCAGAAATTACATTAAAGAACTTTATACTTTTAGGCTTAACCCCTTGATTTTGCAAATACTTAACTACAGTTACTAAAGAACCACCTGTTGCATTCATAGGGTCTGCAAAAACCCAATCTTTACCATCTAATTCTTCAAGGTTAAAAAACGAATTCCTTAAATTCAAAATATACTGCATATCATTTTCGCTTTTAGAATCATCTCTACTTATCTTAAACAATGCAAAAGGAGTTACATAATCGCTAGAAGAATATTCTTGTAGTTCCTTAGACATTATCATAGAAGGTAAAAGCGCACCTCTAAGCATAACACACATAACAGAATTTTCTATTTTATAATCAATATCTGGAATTTTATGAACTGCATAATTTTGAACAGGATTATTAACAGGTGTTTTTACTATTATATGATTTTTTTGGTCAGAATGTTGGTCTGTATATGCTAATCTAAACAACATCTCATAAGCACGCTGACTATAATACATAAACTCTGCATGGTCGGTCTTTACATCGCGAAGTTTAGAAATAACACGGCTTGCTTCTGCATGCGCTCCTTCTTCTGTAACAAAAGAGTATACTTTTATAGCAGGATGGCGTGAACAAATTTCTTGCATAGCGTGCCCCATCTCGTCAAAAGAAGTTATAATAGCTTCTTTATCTAAAGATGGAAAAGACTCCATAGTTTTTCTATACATAGATTGCAATTTTAATAAATCTTGCTGGTCTTCAGATGTTAAATAGCCATCTAAGTCTTCTGCCTTTAACACAACTCTATCATTCATAGCATCCTCTCATCAATTAATTTAGAAAACGTATCTACCAAAAGTTTCTTTTGCACTTGCATACCAGAAACAGAAAGCGTTAATTCATCAATTTCTTTCACCTTGCCACCAATTAAAGGTAGAAGCCTTTTTGCAGCAAAGGCAGAAAGCTTATCTGGCATAGTAACTAAAACAGAAACTCCATAAGCACTATCATCTATGGAAGACAACTTTCCGCTGATGGAATTACAAGACAAAGAAATATTTAAACCAAACATTTTCCATAAGTTCTGACCTGGCATGACCAAATAAAACAAAATATTATCACCTTTATTTTGTAGCCATGAAGCATAATTACTTTCGCTTAGCTCTATGTCTTGTGCGTTCAAATATTTATTAAAAATAGGTTTCGCATTCTCTGAAATTATACACCTAGACGAAGATGGAAAAGAAACCTCTATTTCTTTTCCATCTAATGGTTCATAGTATGTAAACTTATGAGAACTAATTTTAGAATCTGTTTCCCCAGCATTTGCTTCATAGACTTGAGTTGCCCAGCCTTTCTTTTTAGTAAATACATTTTTTACACCTACAGATGGAAAAGAACCTTCAGCAATTAATTCTATATGACTGCTATTACCCTTTTCTCCAATACATGAATAAAAAGACTGTATTCTATTAAGAACAGAACGAGCATCCTTTTCTGAAATATTAGCAGAGGAAGCCTCTAAAATATCTAGCAAAAAACTTTCATGAGCTTTTACTGGTACATACAAATACAAATATGCATCGTCAGAAAGTAAAGCAATAGGCTCTACTTCTGGCAATTTTTTCTTAGATGATGCACAATTTGTAAGAGTACATATTATCACTAAAAAAGAAACAAATAATTCTAAAACTCTATATCTTTTAAAAATCATAGCTTATTAATTTTTACTTTCCACACTTTATCTTCAGCTTCTACTTTTATACTATCAGAACATTCTGCCCATTCAGAATCAGAGGCTAATGTTTCTCCAGTAATAAAATCACGGAACAAAGTAAATGCAGATTGCAAATCAGAATCACCAAAAACTTTTAACTGTATACGGTCTGTTACAGAGAAGCCACTTTCCTTTCGCAAATTCTGAATACCACGAACTAAATCTCTAGCATATCCTTCCTTTCTTAGCTCATCGCTAATCTTTGTTTCAAGACCTACCGTTAATGTACCGTCATTTAGAACTTTCATATCTTCTTTTTCTGTACGCTCTACAAGTACATTTTCTGAATTCAAATCCACATTTATATCATCAACAGTAATAGACAAAGATTGCCCATCTAGTATTGCAGAAATTTGGTCATTAGATAACTTTGCAATCTCTGCTGCAGCAAGTTTCATTTTATTACCAAGCTGTTTACCTAAGAGCCTAAAGTTTGCCTTTGCTTTGTATTCAACAAGTTCATCTTCCCTTTCGTGAAAGATAACCTTCTTTACATTTAATTCTTCTGCAATGGTATCTTCCATTTCTGCAAGAACTTTCTTTTCATCAGCATTGCGAGTAACAAGAGCAACGGATAAAAGAGGCTGCCTATTTTTTATATTAAATTGATTTCTTAGACTACGTCCCATGCTTACAGCCTTTTGTACTGTAGCCATTTGGAATTCCAACTGCTCATCTCTAAAGCGTTCATTGTATGCAGGATAATCCATTAAATGCACGCTTTCTTTATCATCTTTAGTTTTTAGATTTTGCCAAATGCTCTCTGTGAGGAATGGAATAAAAGGAGCCGCCGTCAATGTAAATGTTTTTAATGCTAAATATAAAACACCATAAGCCTCTGTTTTATCAGCATCATTTCCACTTTTCCAGAATCTACGACGATTTCTTCTTATATACCAGTTATTAATTTGGTCAATAAAAGAAAGCCATGGGTCTATAGCAGCACTTAAATCATAGTCTTCAAGAGCAGCAGTAACATCTTTTACCATTTTCTGAGAAACAGATAAAATCCATCTATCCATAGGATTATCTGGTAGTTTCTGGTCAAATTCGTGTCCTGTACACACTACACCATCAATATTTGCATATTGTATAAAGAAGCTATAACTATTCCATAAGGGAAGAATTATACTCTTTATAATTTCACGAACTCCATCATCGCTATAACGTATTTCATCAGCCTTTACTACAGCAGAATGCATTAAAAAGAGCCTTATAGCATCCGCTCCAAATTTGTCGATAGCTTCCTCTGGGTCAGTATAATTGCGAAGACTCTTAGACATTTTTCTTCCGTCTTCTGCCAAAACAATTCCATTTACAATGCAATTACGGAAAGCAGGTTTATCAAACAAGTGTGCAGCAAGTATTGTAAGTGTATAGAACCAGCCACGTGTTTGGTCAAGTCCTTCACTTATAAAATCTGCAGGAAAGTTTTTTTCAAAGTATTCCTTGTTTTCAAAAGGATAATGTTGCTGCGCATAAGGCATAGAACCGCTTTCAAACCAGCAGTCAAAGACCTCTGGAATGCGCCTCATAGTGCCACCACATTTTTTGCAAGGAATTGTTATTTTATCTACAAACTGTTTATGTAAATCATTAGGGTAAGTGCCACTTAATTCTTTTAACTCTTCCCTACTTCCTACACAAATAGCCTCTCCACAATCTTGACACTTCCAAACAGGAATAGGATTTCCCCAATATCTATTTCGGCTTATAGCCCAGTCGCGGCTACCTGCAAGCCATTTACCAAAGCGACCTTCTTTTATATGTGCAGGCTGCCACTTTATTTGGCTATTAGCTTTTAGCAAGCGGTCATGATAATCTGCAACCTTTACAAACCAGCTTCCTATTCCTCTGTAAATAAGCGGGCTACCACAACGCCAACAATGAGGATATTGGTGCATTATTGTTTCGCGTTTTACAAGTTTGCCTTCTTTTTTGAGCCTATCCATAATATCTTTGTCGCAATCTTTTACAAAACGTCCTGCATAATCTGGCACTTCTTTTGTAAACTTACATTCTGCGTCAATAGGCTCTACAGCAGGAACACCAGTTCCCTTAAATACCTTTGCATCATCTTCACCAAAGGCAGGAGCTATATGAACAATGCCTGTACCATCTTCTGTAGAAACATAGTCTGCATTAAATACTCTAAATGCTCCATCTTTTCCATCTTCTAAAACAGAAAGGTTTGAAAAATAAGGGAATAATGGTTCATATTTTGCACCAAGAAAATCCTTTCCTAAATGTTTATAGACTATTTCATACTGATTTTCTTCTTTATAATATGAAGATAATCTGCTTTCTGCAAGAATATAAAAATCACCACTTTCTACATCACGTATTTTTACATATTCAATATCAGGCCCCATACAAAGACCTAAATTAGATGGCAAGGTCCAAGGAGTTGTAGTCCATGCTAAAAAATACGTTTTTCCATTAGTCATATCTTCATCAGTAAATGCACTTGGTGAGCGCGTTACCTTAAAGCGTATGGTTATGGCGGGGTCTTGTTTTTCTTTATACCCTTGAGCTAACTCATGAGTTGAAAGAACTGTGGCACAACGAGGACAATATGGCAAAATATAAGAACCTTCATAAATAAGCCCTTTATCCCATAAGGATTTAGCAGCCCACCAAATAGATTCCATATACTCAGGTTCCATTGTTTTATAATCATTATCAAAATCTACCCAGCGACCCATACGAGTAATAGTTTTGCGCCATTCCCCTGTATATTTTAAAACAGAAGCACGACATTTCTCATTAAACTCTGCTATACCGTATGATTCAATTTCATGCTTAGAGT
The DNA here is from genome assembly GCA_905236315.1 of uncultured Treponema sp. Lineage (GTDB taxonomy): Bacteria > Spirochaetota > Spirochaetia > Treponematales > Treponemataceae > Treponema_D. The sequence goes on along the minus strand of CAJOPO010000437.1, from coordinate 85 downwards.
TAAGTCCTAATTCTTTTTCTATAAGATTTTCCACAGGTAAGCCATGACAATCCCAGCCAAAGCGTCTTGTAACATGTTTACCCCG
>CAJOPO010000436.1 GCA_905236315.1 uncultured Treponema sp. | reverse complement strand
TGTGAAAGTTCTTTAGGAGCAAGCTTTTTTTCACTTACTTCTGCACTAGCCTTATTTTGCTCAGCCATAACTTGAGAAGGGGCTTTTGCAGTAGAAGTCTCTTCTACAGAGCTTTCAGCAACAGGAACTCCTAACTCAATAGGCTTAAATGGCTCTTTTTTAGGCTTTAACGGATCCATATCATCTTCCTGACTGGCTTCTGCCTGAACAAAAGCTGTCTCCACGTCAGGAGAAGCAGTATTCTCTATAGGAGAAGCAGCATTCTCCATAAGAGAAGTTGACTCAACGCTAGAAGATAATGAAACTTTAGTGCCTCCACCTAAAGCCATCGTATTACTTGCAACATCAAATTTAGGTCCGTCGCCATCATCTGTAAGCCGCTCATCATCAATAGTTATATCAACCTTACTGCCCGTAACAGGAGCTGAAGTTGATTGACCTTCCTTTTGCTCTTCCGAAAAAGAAGAAGAGTCATCAGTTGCAAGAAATTTTTCATTCAGAAAACTTATTCCAACTGAAAGACCGCCAAAAATTACCGCAAAAATTAAAGCCCTCAAAAGCGACCAGCCAAAATTATGCGTTGAAATAATGCTGATAAGGAAAGAAAGTACAAGTCCTGAAACAGAGGATATAACAATTGTCTTCGGTTTCAGCATAAAATTTCCTCCCATTTTTACCTATACTATAAGATTAAGGCAAAAAACCATTCAGGTCAAGTTTAGAAGTAAATTTTCCTAATTTTTTTTACCTCCAAGGAATTTTTTAAGGAAATTTGAAACTCCAGCATTACTTCCAAGATCAGTTTTTTCAATTCTTCCTACAATATGCTTTAAGCATGTTGCAGGTTTAGAAGTTGGGTTTACAACTATAAAAGGCTTTTGTCTAATAACACTTGCCTGCACTACAGGATCATCATAAACAAAACCTATATAGTCAACTTTGTAATTTAAGAACTGACCAACTATAGTTATAATACGTTCAGAAATGCGTTTACCTTCATCAGCAGAACGTACACGATTGACCAAAAGCTTTAAATTTATTTCGCGATTAACAAGTTCTGTTGTAATAATTTTTATAATTCCGTAAGCGTCTGTAATTGCAGTCGGCTCTGGTGTTGTAACAACATAAACTTCATCAGCTGCAGCAACAAACTGCAAAACATTATTTGCTACTCCGGCCCCTGTGTCAATGATTATAATATCTGCATCTGAAAGAGAAGCAAATTCATGAGCAAAGTAATCTAATTCTTCTTTTGAAAGGTTTGCAATTTTAGAAAAACCGGAAGCACCTGCAATAAAGCGAATTCCAAATTCTGTATCCAAAATAATTTCGCTCATCTTCTTTTGATGATTTATAACATTCATCAGATTGTATTGAGGCACAACATTCAGCAAAACATTTACGTTTGCCATACCTAAGTCACCGTCAATGAGGATTACCTTCTTACCAAGCTGTCCATAAGCTATAGCCATATTTACAGCAAGGTTTGTCTTTCCTACACCACCCTTACCGCTTGTTATGGCAATAATACGGGTTTTGTGGTCTTTTTTTTCGTAACTGCCGGCCCCCTCTGCGTTATTGTCCTGCATTAAAGCTCTTAATTCTCTTGCCTGATCTTCCATTTTATATTTCTCCTCACAAACGTTTTTATGGATTTATTTTTCGCTCTGGGAGCGGACCGAAAACGTCTTCTAAGTGTTGTCTGTCTATTTTAAAGCCATCCAGACATTTTAAAAATCGGATTGGATGAGCTCTATCTAAAGAGTTAAGAACATATTGCCCGTTTGTTACCCAGGAAATTGATTTTCTTTTTTCTGAGAGAACAGAAATAAGGCTTCCGTAACAAGTTGTTTCATCACACTTTGTTACAATCACGCTCTTAAAATTAAATGATTCATAATTACGGATTATATTTTCTAAATCTTTTGCTTTTGAACCTGCAGTAACTGCAAGAAAAATATTTGCTTTCATTCCCTTTACATCTAGAAACTTGTGAAGCTTTGCAATATTTTCCAGATCATTAGGAGAATATCCGGACGTATCTATGAAAAGATAGTCATAATCTTCGTTATAGCTTTCATAAAGTTCTTTTAACTGCTCGGGGTCTTCGCAAGATTCAACAGACATCTGCATAAGTTCGCCCCAATGCTTAAGCTGTTCTGCAGCTGCCACACGAATTGTGTCTATGGAGATAAAGCGAATCTTTTTTTGCTTAGCTGCATCCCCGGAAACCTTACCAACCTTATACATTTCCGCAGCCATCTTTGCAACTGTAGTAGTTTTTCCAACACCTGTAGGACCAACTATAACAATTACACGAGGAGGTCTGACAGGCTCATCTTCTGCAATCTGAATATCTTTACCAATCCAGTCAACAACCCTTGTGGAAACTCTGTCAAAATCATCTAATTCATCCAGGCTGAATTCCGAACGGAGTTTTTCTGAAATTTTATCTATATAGCTTTTTGTAAATTCATTCTGATATAAGAGCTCTTCTATTTTCTTTATGCTTTCATGTTTTTCTGTCTGAGCAGAAGAATGACTCATTGCATCTAATTTTTCATTTACCTTTTCAAGCTGCTTAGAAAGATTTCCAAGCTGAAGATTTGTTGTTAAAGAAGTTCCCGCACTCTGCAAGATGGAATCTCTGTTTTTTAAGAACAAATCTTTTACGGAAGGCTCTGAGGCTGACTCCTGCATTCTAGAAACATTCGGAGGAACAGTGTTTTTAACTTGAGAAACATGCTTATCTAGAGTTTGACGCTGCGAAAGCATATATTCTGCCTCAACAAACTGACGCTGAAAAAGCCCTAAAAACCCGCCTTTCAGTACAGGCTTAAAGTTAATAATTTCATAATTAGTCTGATACTTATTATAAAGCTTCTGCCTGCAAGCATCTAAAGTAGGAGCTGTTACTTTATAAATTGTTTCTGCCCTTTCGTTATATTGCATTTACTTCTCCAATACTGTTTATCTTTATTTCTGCTCCGGCTGAAAGAACTTCTGAATGAGAAATTACAACTACACCAGGAAGTTCCCTTTCTATGCTGGACTTTACCAGCATACGCACTTCTGATGGACACAGGATAACCGGATAATAATTTTTTTCACGCACCTGAGCTATTGTTGACGACATGGCATTTATGTATTTACGGCCATCAACCGGATCAAAAGCAACGAAAGGCTTTTTACCCGGCTGATCGGAAACACCATGGCTTAAAATCATCTCACATAAAGACTGAGAAATTGTTATTACATTTAAAACTTTATTTTCGTCCGCATACTGTAAACAAATTTGAGAACCTAAGGCTTCCCTTACCTTTTCTGTAAGCACATAAGGGTCATGAGTATACTTTCCGTAGTCACCTAAAGTTTCTAAAATTGTAACCATATTGCGTATGCTTACCTGCTCGCTCAAAAGATTTCTTAGGACAGCCTCAATCTCGCCATAAGAGAACTTATATTCACCACTTGTAACTTCGTCTACAACAACCTGATTTGTTTCTTTCAGCTTAGTTATAATTGAACTTACTTCCTGCCTGCTTAG
>CAJOPO010000435.1 GCA_905236315.1 uncultured Treponema sp. | reverse complement strand
TTGTCCTTTTTTCATAATATAAATCCTCCTTTTATTTGCTTATAGTTTAGAGCTTTATGAATTACTCTAGCTCCTTGCCGTTCTTAAGAAGTAATTCCTCTAGACCCGGCAATAAAGAATTAATTTACTTTTGCTCATACTCGCACTATATCAGCAAAAGTCATCTTTTCTTTTTACAAATAAAGTGTAGCAAAAGTAAAATGCTTATGCAATACTTTTTTGAGTTAAATTATTGTTACAGAACTGTTACACTCTCGTAACAAAACAGAAAAAAGCAATACAGCAAAATAGCTGTATTGCTCTTCTATTTAATAAATTAATATAAACAATTATGTACCTGATGTAAATGCAGAATTGTCATACAAAGCAGAATTTGTTCCACCAATGTGTTCAAGTCCCATTGCTACAGTTGGATTAGCTTTATCAGCATAATAAACAGTCTCAACTCCAGAAAGGTCAGCTTCTACACTACCACTCATATGTCCATTAATAGTATTAGTTGGATTTGCAGCATTTGCTATTGGCACTAAAACGCCATCAGAAAACTTAATTGATTTGTATTCATATGTTTTTGTAGATGAAGTAGCTTTATTAGCTGTAGTAGCTGTAGCATCTGTATATCCATAATCACTTAATTTTGTTTTCTCGTTTACATAGAACTCTCCTTCATACTCGTATGGAGGCCAGATGAATACTTCACCTGTTTTTGTAACGAAATATGTAACTTCTACTCTAGAAGCTCTAGATGTGTTAACTCTAATTTCGTTTAAGTTCTTTAATCCTAAGTCACCTTGGATAACTGTTTTATTGATTTCTGTTGCTGAAAGAGAATCAGCTACATCTCTTGATAGCCATTGATTCTCACCAGAAGCACCCTTAGCTACATAGTTGTAAACTTGAGCTTCTGTTCTTTGAGTACCTTGTTGAGCTTCTTGTCCTCTAACTGTAGTAACTCTCTCTTGTAAAGCTGTTCTAACTTCACCAAGAGCATTTGTAAATGTTGACCAGTTAGCATTTGTAATTGTTCTTGTAGATGTTCCAAATGCAACTGCTGCTAAAATTATTACAACGATGATTGTAATAACTAAAGCGATAAGTGATACACCACTTTGTCCTTTTTTCATAATATAAATCCTCCTTTTATTTGCTTATAGTCTAGAGCTATTATGAATTACTCTAGCTCTCCGCCGCCTCTAAGAGTAATTCCTCTAGACTTGGCAATAAAGATTTTTACTTTTGCTCATACTCGCACTATATCAGCAAAAGTCATCCTCACTCTTTACAAATAAAGTGTAACAAATGCAAAATGCTTATGCAATACCTTTTTGGGTTAAATTATTGTTACAGAAGTGTTACACGCTTGTAACAAACAGGAAATGAATTGGGATTTTTTAAGGGACGGAGCAAAAAATGTTACTAAATGTAACATTTTTTACTCCGTCCCTTTTTTACTTAAACTTCGTTCTTACCCTAATTCATGTATGCATCGAACAAGAATGATCCCATATATACTTCCATGATTGGAACAAGGATAACTATAACGAATACAATCATAACTATACCCATGATTGACATAGATATGTTTGGTAGTGTTTTAACTATACGCTCAATTGTAATATCAATTTCTGATTGCATATATTCAACTATCTTTTCAACCATCTCAACGATATCTGTTTCCATACCTATTCTAAGCATTTCAAGTACCATTGGCGGCATATTAGGTAATGATTCAAATGGTTCAACCCATGAATCACCTTGCGTTAGATTTTCAATTGATGACTCAATAACTGAAAGTAAAACGTAGCTTCGAACTGTACTTTTACTTATTTCAAGAGCATCTTGTAACTTAGCATTATTTCTAAGGTTTAACTGCATAGCTTTAAAGAATTTTTGAAGAGCAAGTCTTAAAATTAATCCACCGAAAACAGGCATCTTAATTTTAAACATATCCCATTGATATTTACCACGAACAGATGATTTCCATGATAAAAATCCTACAACTGCAGCAATTATGCCCATAACAATAAAGTACCAGTTTGCCATTACCGCTTTAATCATGTGGGATGCCGCAAGTGTTGATGCAGGAATTTGGTTTGTTAATCCCATACTTCCATATAGTTCTTCAAGAATTGGCACACCAACTAAAACACCCACAACGGTTCCTGCTAGCATAAGAACAGTTTGAAGTAACGGACCAACTAACGCCTTTCTAATAGCTTTAGAAGTTTTATCGCTATCTTCAATATATATCATAGCTTGGTTTAAAGCTTCTGTAAGCGAACCAGATAACTCACCAATTTTTATTGTTGCAATATAAATATCTGGGAAGAAGTTATTATAGTACTCCATTGTTGCGTATATGTATTCACCATTTTCAACGCCAACTAGAATATCTTGTATAATATCTCTCATGGCGGGATTTTCTGTATTTTCAAGCAATGATGATAAAGCTCTAATATTGGTAAATCCTGCCCTTTTTAATAGGTAGAAACTTTGTGTAAAAGAAAATAAGTCTTTTTTGGTTGCTCTCTTTAAAAAAGATAAATCTATGCTAATATCTTTATTAAGACCCTTTTGCTGTTTCTTTTTCTGCTCCGCAATAAGCCTATCTCTAGCGTATTTAGTAGTTGCATTTGCGTCTACAGAATACTTTCTGTCTTTTCTACCAGAAAGGCCAGTGCCAAACAAACTCTTCGAAACTGTAATAGGCTTAAATCCATTGCTTGTAAGTTTATCTCTAACAGCGGCAGG
>CAJOPO010000434.1 GCA_905236315.1 uncultured Treponema sp. | reverse complement strand
TGGTAAATTTGTATATGGAACTTTAAGATGGGAAAGCGGAGTTCACCGTGTACAGCGTGTGCCTCAGACAGAAGCACAGGGTAGACTTCAAACTTCTACAGCTACGGTTGCTGTATTACCAGAAGCAGATGAAACAGAAATAGACATAAAGCCAGAAGATGTGCGTGTTGACGTAATGCGTGCAGGAGGTCCTGGTGGGCAGTGTGTTAATACAACGGACTCTGCTGTTCGCTTAACGCATATTCCTACAGGCATTGTTGTTATTCAGCAAGACGAAAAATCTCAGCATAAGAATAAGGCAAAGGCTTTCCAAATTTTACGCGCAAGATTGTTTGACTTAGAAGAAAGTAAAAAGCAGTCTGAGCGAGCAAATGCAAGGAAGAGTATGGTTGGTTCTGGGGCTAGAAGCGAAAAAATCCGCACATACAATTTTCCTCAAGATAGGGTTACTGACCACCGCATAGGTCTTTCTTTGCATAACTTGCCTAGTTTTATGATGGGTAATATGGATGAAATGCTTGATGCTCTAAACGTTTATGCAAAAGAAGAACAGCTAAATGATGTTAGTGAATTAGGTGAAAACTAATTTTGAATATTCAACAGGCACGCTTATATGCAAGAGAAAATCTCAAGTCTAGTCCAACTGCGCAACTAGATGGTGATGTTTTGCTTATGAGCGTGCTTAATTGCACACGAACTGAACTTTTATTTAAAAAAGATAAAGAGCTATCACCTTTTGAATACAAAAAATATATTGAATATATAGACTATAGAAAAACAGGCTTACCTGTGGCATATATTACAGGGCATAAAGAATTTTACGGATATAATTTTATTGTTAGTAAAGATGTTCTTATACCTAAACCTGATACAGAACTTTTAGTTGAAAAGACACTTAATATAATAGAAGAACATTTTATAAATAAAAGTATAAGAATTTGTGATATGTGTACAGGAAGTGGCTGTGTAGGATTGTCTATATTAAAGGCTCTTTTTGATACGAATAAGACTTTTTCAAATGATATTGAATGTACGCTTGTAGATATAAGCGAAAGAGCTTTAGCTATTACGCAGAAGAATGTTAGTTTTTTAGATTTAACAAATGCAAAGGTTAAACTTGTCCAAAGTGATTTATTTTCTAATATCAATGAAAAGTTTGATATAATTGTCTCTAATCCGCCTTATATTCCTCATAAAGAAGCCCTCGATTTATTAAAAGATGGAAGACAAGAACCTCTGCTTGCCTTAGATGGCGATGTAGAAAATACTGTAGGTGATGGTCTTGGAATTATAAAACGACTTGTGCTAAAAGCAAGAGAACAACTTCTACCTAAAGGTTTTTTTATAACAGAAGCAGGGGAGTATAATGCAGAGCAAACAAAAGAACTTTTTGATAAGGCAGGCTTTAAAGATACTGTTATTTGGAAAGACCTTGCAGGTCAACTGCGTGACATACAAGGTCATATTTAATTAATCTTTTCTATATTATTGAGCTTCTTCGTATAGATAATAAACTTTTTCAGAGATTGTCTGTAGATTCTTTATGCGGCTTTCGTTAGAGGGGTGAGTGCTCATAATTTCTGGTATACTATTTGAACTTAAAGAAGCCATTTTCTTCCATATATTTACCGCTTCGGTTGGGTCATAACCTGCGCGTGCCATAAGTTCTGTACCAATTTCATCTGCTTCTGTTTCATGAGAACGAGAGAAAGGTAGGCTTACTGTATATTGAGAAGCTACATCTAGCATATTTATTCCTAAATCGCCCATACCCATAGCTTCTGCAACTGTAGAAACGCCTAATTTTCTTAATGCATCTTGACTTGCTTGTTCACGGCTATGCTCTCTTAAAGCATGTGCAATTTCATGTCCCATAACAGCTGCTAGTTGTGCGTCATTTAAGTCTAAGGTTTCAATAATTCCTGTGTATACTACAATTCTACCGCCTGGCATACACCATGCGTTTACAGTGTTATCTTTAATAACATTTACTTGCCAGTCCCAAGATGGTGCGTCATCTCTAAAAGAACCTGTCTGTTCTATAAGACGTTGTGCAATCGCTCTTACACGAGCTGTTGTAGTGGCATCGGTATTTAAAGTACCAGCATTTTCTGCTTCTTCTATTACGGCAGCGTAAGATTCTTTTGAACTTTGCTCCATTTGTTCTGAAGAAATAAGCATTAGTTGGCTTCTATCTGCATCTACATCACCTGCTTTTGTGGTAGAAGTACAAGAAGAAAGGCCAAGCACACAAGTTGCAGCTAATGGTAAAATAATAGCCTTAATTAAAGATGTAAAGTTTGTTTTTTTCATAAAGCGTATACCGCCTCCTTTATTACAGAGTTTCCACTAGTATAGTGGAATGTTTTTTGACCGTCAATTAAAAAGACATATATGTTTTTTAATTTTGTTTATCTTAGTTTCTTAAATTTGCTCTTTTCTATAGCTTTTTCTTTCGCATGTTCTTTTATTTGCGCTTCTTTTTGTAACTCTTTTATATTCTCTTTTGCTTCACTTTGAGATGAAGTTTTATCCCATTCCACTTTTACGCTTCTGCTTTCTATATTGGGGATGCGCAAAAAGGTTAAGCAATCTGCAGCGTGAACTGTAATGCCTCTGTTTCGACTTACATAGCCTACTATAGGTGTTCCAGGCTTTGGTGCGCAGCATTGTGCAATAGTAACAAAAAAATTAGTTGTATCGTCAATGCGTATGCGGCCTGTATAATTGCTTTCTTCTTTTTTTATACGCTTACGTTTACCTTCTGCTGCACGCTGTTCTGCTATCAGCTTTGAATGTAAGGTATTGGCTTGAATCTCTGCTTCTCTTTTTGCTTCTGCTGCATGGTCAATAAAAGTGGGGTCATTTGCTACAAGCCAAGAATGAATCTTTTGATGAGCTTTGCTTGTTTTTACCGCTTTTAATTGTGATTGCGTAGGGTGCGCTTGAGGATTTGTAAGTATTTCTACAATTTGAGTATTCTTTAATGGTGCTGTAAGAGGAATAATTTTCCCATCTGCCTTTGCGCCAACTATTTTTTCTCCTACAGCAGAGTGAATTGAGTATGCAAAATCTATAGCACAGGCTCCAGAAGGAAGCTCTTTTACATCTCCCTTTGGTGTAAAAACGTAAATGCTGTCACCTAAGAGTTCATTTTTGAGTTCTGCAAAGAAATTTTCATCTGTTAAGTGTTCGTCACGCAGTTCTCTAAGCTGGTTTATAATGCTTAAATCTTCTGCTTTTACCATATCTTTGTTTGTGCCTTTTTTATATAGCCAGTGACTTGCAACACCGTGCTCTGCTATATTGTGCATTTCTTGCGTGCGGATTTGTATTTCTAAAGGTTTGCCTTCGCATATAACAGTTGTATGCAAAGATTGATAACCATTTGCTTTTGGCATAGCAATATAGTCTTTAAAGCGTCCTTCCATAGGCTTCCATAAACCGTGAACTATACCAATTAGTGTGTAACATTCACTTTCTGTAGAGCATATAACGCGAAGAGCGAGTAAGTCATATAATTCTCCTGGCTCTTTGTTTCTTTTACGCATTTTTTGATATATGGAATAAAAGTGTTTTGCCCTGCTTGAGATACTTACACTTATGCCTGACCTTTCTGCAGAAGTATGTATCTTTTTTACAGCATTAGATAGGTATTCTTCCCTTTCTTGTTTTTTTTGTGCAACAATAGCTTTTACCTGCTGAAAGGCTTCTGGATTTGAATATTTTAAGCTTAGGTCTTCCATTTCGTTTTTTACGTCTTTCATACCTAAACGCCCAGCAAGTGGTGCCCATATATCTATTACTTCTGTAGCGACTGCTTTTTGTGCTTCAGGGCTAACTGTTCGTAAGTTTCTCATTCGGTCAAGGCGGTCTGCAAGTTTTACTAAAATTACTCTTATATCATCAACCATAGCAAAAAGCATTTTCCTTATAGAATCTGCTTGCTGCATGGAGATGCTATTAATTTTTAAATTGGTAATTTTTGCAGTGCCACTACAGATATTTGCAACGTCTTGCCCAAATTGTCCTTTTATTTCTTCAAGACATTCTGGGTCAACGTCTAATATATTATGAAAGAGACCTGCAATTATAGAATCTGCACTTAATTTGCTTTGTGCAAGTACACAGGCTACTCTCATAGGATGCAAATAATATGGAAGCCCACATTTTCTCTTTAGATTACCTGTCTTTTTTATAAGATAAGACCAAGCTGAACGTATTTTTTGTTCTTCCTGTGTAGTATACTCATCTAAAAATGTTTTAAAAAAGGTATCTATCAGAACTTGTGGGTCTGTTATTGTTGTATTTGTTGCGAACGTTTCTGTTTTCATAAAGTTACTCCAGCTTAATATAATGCTGTGTTGCAAAGCAACTTTATGCTTTGCGTTTAGGGAACCTCGAAAAACTCCCTTTCAGAAAGTTTTTCGAGGTTCCTGCGAGTTGTAAGTCGCTATAATAGCGCGACTTACAAC
>CAJOPO010000433.1 GCA_905236315.1 uncultured Treponema sp. | reverse complement strand
GTTTTAATTTCTGCTATTATCAGAAATTAAAACTCGTCGGGAACTTCGGAAAATCGCCGAAGGCGAGTTTTTCGAAGTTCCCTTAAGTAAGTGTATACAGTAAGAAAGTTATAAAATTTATGGCGACAATACAGGAGAATACTATGGCATTAACCTTAGCAGAAAAAATCATTCAGAAGCATATTGTTCCAAACTCCTTAAACTTTACAGAAGGAGTTCCAATACAAAGAGGAATTGATATTGCATTAAAAATCGACCAAACATTAACGCAAGATGCTACAGGTACAATGGCATATCTACAATTTGAAACAATCGGCGTGGAAAGAGTAAAAACCGAAGTAAGTGTTAGCTATGTTGACCATAATACATTACAGACAGATTTCAAAAATCATGATGACCATCGTTATTTGCAATCAGTTGCTGCAAAATATGGCTTGTATTTTTCTCGTCCTGGTAATGGAGTTTGTCATCAAGTTCATATAGAGCACTTTGGTAAACCAGGAAAAACCTTATTAGGCTCAGACAGCCACACTCCAACAGGTGGTGGAATAGGTATGATTGCTATGGGAGCAGGGGGAATAGACGTAGCAGTTGCAATGGGTGGTGGAGCATTTCACCTAGCCATGCCTAAAATATTCGGTGTAAAATTAACAGGTTCCTTGCAAAAAGGAACAAGTGCAAAAGATATAATCCTTGAAGTTTTAAGAAAAGAAAGCGTAAAAGGCGGAGTTGGAGCTATATACGAATACTTTGGAGAGGGAGTTGCAAGTTTAACGGTTCCTCAGAGAGCTACAGTTACAAATATGGGGGCTGAATTAGGGGCAACTACTTCTATTTTCCCTTCTGACAGCAAAACTCTAAGTTTTCTTAAAAGTATGGGAAGGGAAAATGATTGGGTTGAACTAAAGGCAGACGAAGGGGCTGTATATGATAAAATAATAGAAATTGATTTATCTGCACTAAAGCCTTTAGCCGCTTGTCCACATTCGCCTGATAATGTAAAAGCTATTTCAGAACTAAAAGGCACAAAAGTAAGCCAAGTTGCAATCGGTAGTTGCACAAATTCTTCTATAGATGACCTTTATGCAGTAGCAAACATAGTGAGAGGAAAGCACATCGCTCCAAACGTAGAAGCAGGCATAGCACCAGGAAGCCGAGCAACGCTATTAATGGCAGAAAAAGCTGGCATATTAGGCGACTTAATAAAAGCAGGCTTCCGTATTTTAGAGAGTGCTTGCGGTCCTTGTATTGGCATGGGATTTGCACCTAATTCAGAAGGAGTTTCTTTAAGAACATTTAATCGCAACTTTAAGGGAAGAAGCGGAACATCTGATGCAAATCTATACTTAGTTAGTCCTGAAACTGCAGCAGCAAGTGCTATAACAGGCTTTATTACAGACCCTTCAGAATTAGACTATGAAGACTCTTCGTTTACAGCTACAGGCAGAGTATCCCTATTAGAAGGTACAAATGCTAAACTTTCTGAAAACGATGTAATAGAAAATGCAAAAGATGAGGGTATGCTTATTTCTCCTTTACCAAAGGAAGAAGCCTTAAAAGTAGAAATCTTACACGGTCCTAACATAAAGCCTTGCCCACCCTGCCCCCCATGTGAAGATAGCCTAAAGTTACCAGTATTACTAAAAGCAGGTAGCAATGTTTCTACAGATGACATAATGCCAGCAGGCACAAAGGTATTGCCGTTCCGTAGTAATATTCCAGAGATAAGTAAATTTACTTATGAGCGACTTGCCCCTAACTTTTATGAAAAAGCAAAGAGCATAAACTTTTCTGGTTGCTTTGTTGTTGCTTCTGAAAACTTTGGGCAGGGGTCTAGCCGTGAGCATGCTGCACTAGGACCTATGTATTTAGGTGTAAGGGCTATAATCGTAAAAAGTTTTGCGCGAATACATAAAGCAAATCTTATTAATTATGGTATACTGCCAATATGCTTTGAAAATGCAGATGATTATGACAAAATTGAAGCAGGAGATACGCTAGAAATTAAGGATATTTTTAATAGCCTAAAGAATGATTTGCCATTTAAGATTACAATTTATAAAAAAGATACCTCTATAGAAATTAATGGTATAAATGATATGGCAGAGCGTTCAAGAAATATTCTTCTTGCAGGTGGACTTGCTTCTTATACAAGGAATGGCGGTCAATAAGACAAACATTATTAACAGGTTTATTATAATATATTTGATTTTTATAATTAAATATATTATAATAAATAATAAGTTTGTGTAGTTTCAAAACGTTTAAAAGCCACTTGCAAGAATAGCAAACCTTTGCAAGTAGTTCTATATAATATTTATCTTAATACAGTGGAGTTTATGATGGTTAATATTCACAACATAATGGAAGAACAAGTTATAAATAGAGTAAATGAGCTTTATGAAAAAGTAAAAGCAAAGGGTTCTTCATGGCTTACTTGTGACTGTGATAACTGCCGTCTTGATACTATAAGTTATGTTTTAAATAGGATTCCCCCTCGATACGTTGTAAGTGGTAGAGGAATGACACATAACGCATCTATACTAAGTGATTCACAGTTACAAATAGATATTGATAGAATTGGTCTTGACGGAATGAGATTGGTCAGTACAGCAAAGCGTCCTTATCATAATCTAGGGCGTTTGAATGCGCCTATACCAGAATTAAGAGCACCTGTATTTAATTTTCCAACGTTCATTGGCAATATTTTTGATGGTTCCTCATTTGAACCCTTATCAGGTGCTCAGATTACACTAAAAGATGAAAATGGTCTTGTGGATATGATGGATGCTAGCTGGTCTAATCCATGTAATACATTTATGGCAACACATGGTAGCTATAGTTTCTGGGCAGCTCCAAAACTTGCAGAGGAAAATAAAGAAAGTAAGGAATTTACTTTTACAATAGAAGTAACAGCAGAAGGCTATACTCCCATAACTTATACTTTCTCTTTACCTCTTGTAAGTGAAGTGCAAGATAGAAGAGAATTAAATTCTACTTATAGCTTAAAAATACAAGATTTATTCTTATTTAGAACAGATGTAATAAATGAATTAGAATAGTGTATTTTCAGTTTTTACTTTAGCATAGAATGTTTTATAGGGAGCCTCTAAAAACTTCAGTTTTTAGAGGCAACTTTGAAAATGCGATGTTGTAAGTCGCGCTATTATAGCGACTTAC
>CAJOPO010000432.1 GCA_905236315.1 uncultured Treponema sp. | reverse complement strand
TTTTTGCTTAAAGCAGTTTTTTGCTTAAAGCAGTTTTTTGCTTAAAGCAGTTTTTTGCTTAAAGCAGTTTTTTGCTTTAGGCATTTAATGCATTTTTTGCAACTTCTACCACAGCTTTAAATGCTATTGGGTCTTCTATTGCCATATTACTTAAAGCCTTACGGTTAAGTGTTACGCCAGCCTTGTTAAGACCAGCAATAAAACGATTATAAGATATACCTTCTGCGCGTACAGCAGCGTTAATACGAGCTATCCACAAAGAGCGGTAATCTCTTTTCTTTGTTTTTCGTCCTACATAAGCATGGTCAAGAGCCTTTACTACAGCATCCTTTGCAGGCTTATAATTAGACTTTCTATCTCCATAAAAACCTTTTGCAAGTTTTAATATCTTTGCACGACGATTTTTTCTTTTTGTTCCATCTATTGCTCTAGACATTGTTCACTCCTTTTATTAACCGTATGGAAGCATTTGCTTGCGTAGTCTTTTTGCATCTTTCTCTGAAAGAATACCTGTATGACGCAAATTCATCTTTCTTTTAGGAGATCTCTTTGTCAAGATATGACGGAGATTCATCTTCTTGTGCTTTACTTTTCCTGTGCCTGTTAAACTAAAGCGCTTTGCAGCGGACTTTTTTGTTTTCATTTTTGGCATTTTCTTTACCTCACTTTTTGACTTTAGAGGCAAGCGTCATAGACATAAAGCGACCGTCCATAGAGGCTGCTTTTTCTATAGCGTAAGAACCTTCTACAAGTCTTTTTTCAATTTCTTTCAGGACATCAAAGCCGAGTTCGGTGTGAGCAAGTTCTCTTCCTTTGAATCGGATAGTAACTTTTACCTTATCGCCTTCGTCTAAAAATTCCTGAACATGCTTAGCCTTTGTATCCAAGTCTCCTGAACCAATTTTAGGTTGCATACGGATTTCCTTGAGTTTTAATACCTTTTGATTTTTCTTAGAGTCACGGAGTTTTTTCTCTTGTTCAAAACGGTATTTTCCAAAGTCTAGTATTTTACAAACTGGTGGTGTTGCGTTTGGCGAAACTTCAACAAGGTCAAGGTCTCGCTCCCTTGCCATTTTTATGGCTTCTAAAGTAGGAACTATTCCTTGTTGATTACCTTCATTGTCAATGAGTCTTATCTCTCGCACACGTATTTGTTCATTAATACGCATTCCCTTATTGTCTGCCAACGGTCCTCCTATAGTGTGTAAAACACTGCATAATTTAACAATGTACTAATTTTAACAGAAAAATATTTTGTTTGTCTAGTGTTTTTAACTTTCTTGCTGTGCATTTATTGTATTTTCTTCAATAAAATTATCTTTTGGGGATAGAATTATATCTAAAAGAAGGGCAAGAACAGTATATACTATAGTGGTTATTATAAAATTTGTATTATTTACAGAATAATACCATAAACTTTCTACTATAACAGGGATAAAGGTATTTGCAAAAGCAAGAATTATAAGCGCAAGTCTTATAACTATTTTTTTTATGGAAAATGCCTTTCTGCATATAGAAGTTGTAATCAAAGCACTTGATATATATATAAGTGGTTGAGCAATATTTAAAAACAATTCAAGTTTGTCTGCTCCTCGTAACACATTATATGGATATACTATTGCATAAATGCTTCCTAATAAGGGGAGTAGGGCTGCTCCTTTATATGCTAAACTATCTCTATCTAATAGAAGAAAAATGCACAGAGCAATAATAATGGGTGTGAAAAGAGAGGTATAATTATAGATTATATTTGAAAATATGTTATCAGTTATTATATGCTGAGAAAATATAAAAAATTTTTTTATAACACAAAATATAGTTGCAACTATTGCACCTATTATAAAGGGCGGAATGAATGATTTTCCTTTAAATTGTTCATCGCTGCAACAACGTGCTAAAAGTATAATTGGCATTACAGCTAGTAGAAATATATGCATAATACAAAAAGTTTAACACAGTAAGCAATAGTTTTTCAAGACTATTTTTAAGCGATGACACGGAAATCACTTTTTTAACGTACGCATATAAAAACAACTTCCAGTCTCCTTTTCGCTGTTTTTGGGGTGAGTACAGTGTAAAACTGATTTCCTTGTAAGCGATGAATGAATTTGACTATTTTATACGCTAAGAATCTTTCATTGATATGCTTTAAAAGCTTGAACTATGCTTATAGCACTACGAATCTCGCAGGAAGGCAAAATCTTTGCTGCTGTTTGCACAGCTTTGTCTGCAATGGCTTGAGAATCTGCAACACCTTGCAAAATTATAACATTGTCATTATTTTCTTCTATGTTAGCATGTAGAAAGTTTATGCTTAATTTATAATCAAACAAAAGTTGATTTACTAAACGCTGCCCTTTTAGAAGTCGCTCTATCATCTTTTTACCACATTCTTCTTTTAAAGGGGTTATATAAGATTTTACTGTAGCTTCTATAATTTTTACTGCTTCTTCTCTACTTAAAATGCCTGTGTTTAGAGTTATTAAAAAGTTACGAGGGTCTTCGCTTTCCATATTAAAGAAACTTTTATGAAAGCCTTTCCTGTTTGTATCACTTTCTGATATTCTGTTTTGAGCTTGTCTATCATTCCATTCTTTTTCTTTCTTTAGGCGTTCTAAGCGAATATCATCTGCACTAACAAATCTTAAAGATACTAAACTAGGCACGTCTTCTAAAATTTTAAAAGCACCTCGTCCTATGAGAATACAATTTCCATGTTCTGCAGCTTCTAAAACAGCATATTGTAAATAATTAAGATATTCATCACGGTCTTTTGCAAGACTTGCAAAAAATCCAGGTTTACGCTCATCATAGCGTAAGAGTTTTTCTTGAGGAAAGCCACACTCAACAATACGTCTTTCTATTTGTTTGCGGTCAATAAACACATAACCTAATTCCTTTGCTAAATCAGAAGCTATTTCATCCCCTAAAGCTGCTACCTGTCTTGAAATCGTAATTACCGCCATTTCTTTCCTCCGTACTATATTATAACTCGTAAATATGAATAATGCAAAATAATTTACAGTTTAGATTAAAAAAGGTACAACCTTTACACTAAAAAGGTATAGCCTTTACACCAAGAAGGTATAACCTTCGTAGTGCAAAGGCATAGCCACGGAAATCAGTTTTTGCCAAGGACAGCCAGCAAATGTTTTGGATTCATAAGGCAATCAAACATAATGTGTGACATCGGGGTTTT
>CAJOPO010000431.1 GCA_905236315.1 uncultured Treponema sp. | reverse complement strand
GAAATTGATGTAAATGCACTCAAATAAGCAGGTCTCCTCCACACACAGTGTTAGTAAAATGCGACACTGCGTGGGGAAGGTTTTTTGTTCCTTTTTTAAGCGTGCTTACCTATAGGTCGCTGAGCGCGTTATCAAACGCCTTTCTCTTAGCTGCTTGTTCCTCGTCTTTCGCTTTTTTCTCGGCAGCTTGCTTTTCTTCTAATGCAGCTTTCTTTTCACGTGCAATGCGTTCACTCAAATGATTAAAGAGTTTATTGGCGTGGGTAAATACATCTTTCTTGCCGATTGCAGAGAAAAAACGCAAACGTTCATCTCCATAATCTGAGTTACCATACGATACTTTACACTGGACATCGTATTCCGCCTCTGTCGATTCAGCTCTCACTCCTTCATAAGAAGAGCTATCTGCTTTTTCATAAGAGATATTTGCTTTTGGTATAAAAAGCGCAGGTCCTCCCAATGAAAGTTTAAGAGTTGCAATATCTTTTACTTTATAGTACGCAAATGCAAAACTAATATTTTTTTTATTCGCCGCCACGTATTCAAATTTCCAGCTAATATCCTCTCTAACGGATCTAGTTATTGATGATAGTGATAGTGCTGCAGAGAGATTTGAACTCCTACCACTTTTCTCATCATATGAACAAGAAAGCTTTCCAGTTTCGCTTTCCCAGATTGTAGGAATCGATTCAGCTAGATATGCATTAACTGGTTCTAACGTATCTAGATTTAAATTAAAATTAGGAACAACAACTTCCTCCTCTCTTACTTTGCCACTAGTAAAGAGCATTTCGCGCTGAAAAATTTCGTCCCATTTTGCAAGTAGACCTTCAAACTTTTCCTTTGACTCTTCTGGTGAGTCAGAACCACTGTATTCTATAGATTGCACATCTACCATTGATGCCTCCATTTTTCTTTATGCTTTGCTATATTGCCGCGAAACAAGCGTAAACGAAGTTTCGCGGCAATAGGATTAGTCAATCCTATTGCCTAGTGTACACTAGGCGGGTAGAAGATAGATGATAGAATTTAGTGGTTAGTGGTAGTGTGGGCAAGTGAAGGCTGACTACAGAGAACTTATAACACGCGGGGAACTGACAACTGCACAGCAGGAAAGAGAGAACTTAGAATTTAGACGATAAAAGTCAGTGATCAGACTGATAACTGACCACTGACCACTGTCCACTAAGAACTATCTCCTATCGTCTAATTTGTTTTCTCAGAAAGCTTTGCATTAGCCTCTTCTTTCTTTGCTTCATTTTTATCCCTTATGTCTGCATAACCAATAAAAACTGCCACAAGACCTATAAAAGCGGCAAGAACAGGAGCGCAACCCTTTAAGAAAGTTATAATATCTGCTCCCCAACTAAGCCCCATAGGTAAACAAGCGAATACACAAAATGCTATAAGCACAATACCAACAATTAATGAAATCATATATTCCTCCAAATAGTAATCTAACTTAAAAATAGTTTTAATATCCTCATTATAGAAGTTTGTATAAATTAATTCAATGTATGTAAGAGAATCATATAAACTATTGTGCTACCAAAGACAGACACCATAGAATTTTTTACGAACAAATGCAAAAAAACAGCTATAAGCATTGCAATAAAATATGGTGCGCCATAAGGATATGTAGAAAACTGCACATCTTTTAGAGTGTAAACGATTAAAATGGCTATGATTAAAGACGGTATGTATTTTTCTATAAAGCGAATAATTGGTGGTGGGTCTTTTTTGCTAAATAAAGCAAATGGAAAGAGCCTTTCTAAGAATATTATAATGCCAGAGAGAATAGTTGCAAGAAAGAATATACTAAGCGGAGAGTGTTGCATTTGTTTTCCTCCTTCCGCGTAAAAGTATTATAGCAACAATTCCTATTATTATTGCAACTAAAATTATATTGTTCTGTGGCAAAATGCCTACTTTGCATAAAATTAGTGTTCCTGTGCAGGATATAAGCCCTATAGCAGGGGGCAAAACATCATGAGATTTTTTAATTTGTTCTATTAATATAACTATAAACAAAGCCGTAAGGGCAAAATCCACCCCTTGTAGCCAACTTTCCATATTATATTTGTGTATTATGCTACAGGCTAAAGCTCCTATAGTGCCTCCTAAGGTCCAATATGCAAAATCAAGCAAAGCTACTGTGCCATAAAAAGGACCTGCTTTTGCATTTTTAGGTAGTTCCAAATTAGAAAGCACTGCATAAGTTTCATCCGTTAAAGCATATGCTAAAACTGCTTTCCACTTTCCCATAGCTTTAAATTTAGTTATAAGCGAAAGACCATAAACTATATGACGAATATTTACAAAGAATTCTGCAATTAGTATTTCTGAAAGACTTGCTCCCACTGCCAGCATACCTATTGCCACATATTGACCTGCCCCTGCATACATAAATAAACTCATAAAAGGCGCAAAATACCACGGATAGCCAGCATTTACCGTCATAATTCCAAATGGAATACCTATGGCAAGATAGCCAAAAAATATGGGGGAGGTTATCTTTACGGCTTGTTTGAATAAATAGTAATTCATAGCTAATTATATATATAAATGCTATTTAGGTGCAAGAAGGTAATGTATTTTTTGCTTGACGATGGATAGATGGTGTAGTACATTTTAGGTAAAATATACTTATATTGTGAGGTAAATTATGGCAACGTTGAGCATTAGAATGGATGATGATACAAAGACAGCTTTTGAAGGATTTTGCGAATCTGTTGGTCTTTCTATTTCTTCCGCCGTGAATATGTTTGCAAAAATCACCGTGCGTGAAAACCGCATTCCATTTGAAGTGAGTGGTGACCCATTCTGGAGCGAGGAAAATCAAGAATGGCTCAGAATGTCTTTGCAACAAGCTAAAGATGGAAAACTTACTAAGCACGAATTATCAGAGGTAATGTGATGGATAAACTTTGGACAGATGCCGCATGGGAAGCTTTTCTT
>CAJOPO010000430.1 GCA_905236315.1 uncultured Treponema sp. | reverse complement strand
GCTATTATAGCGACTTACAACTCGCAGGAACCTCGAAAAACTTTCTGAAAGGGAGTTTTTCGAGGTTCCCATATGTATATTGAAAACAGATTTCTGTGATTAAAGTTTACATTCACTTTACCTTTAACTTTTAGTATAAAAAGCGGAGGTAAATATGAGGAGTGGACTTTTTATTAAAAAACTTTTAAGTACAAGTTTTGCTTTATTATTTATTATTGCTACTTCTGTTTCTACATTTGCTCAATCTTATGAGGCTTTAATTAATGAATTAGAAGATAAAAAAGAGGTTGGTCTTACAGTTGAGCAGGCTGTGTCTTATGCAAAAGAGAATAGTCGCACCATAAAAATGGCAAATATAGATTTGGTGAGCCAAAAAGAAGCTACAAACCATGTATTAAATGCCTTGCTTCCTGATGTAAGTGTTGCGGCAGGACTTATCAGAAATAACACTTATTCAACTACCTATGCAAGCATGCTAAATCCACTTTATGAAGCTATGGGAAGTTCTTATAGGCTTCCTACTTCAGCTCCAAGTGAAAGTGCTAATTGGACGGCTATGGGAAGTTTGTCTTTTTCATTAAATTTAAATCTTTCTCTTATTGAACAGATAAATCGTTCTAATGCGGATTATCAAAAAGGCTTGGTTACTTGGGAGCAAACGGTAAAGCATGTGGAGCGTGATATAAAAAAACTTTTTTATTCACTTTTATTACAACAAGAGGCTTTGAAAGCTGATAAAGAAGCCTTACAAAACTCAGAAACTCGCTATAACCAAACTCAAAGAGCGTTTAGAAATGGAACTGTTCCTCAGTTAAGCGTACTCCAGAGTAATGTTGCATTTAAAAATATGAGCCTTGAAGTGCA
Source organism: uncultured Treponema sp. (assembly GCA_905236315.1). Taxonomy (GTDB): domain Bacteria; phylum Spirochaetota; class Spirochaetia; order Treponematales; family Treponemataceae; genus Treponema_D. Next base: position 5,532 of record CAJOPO010000430.1, on the reverse strand, counting down.
AAAAGAAGAACAAGCTCTTTCTGAACAACTTATGGAATTTGCTCTTTTGTTAGGTATGCCAGCAGGAACAAAAATTACTTTGCAAGGAAACTTAAATACTGACATATTAAAGGTGGATAGTGAAAAAGTGCTTTCTTCATTAACAGGTTATAATAGTGAACAAAAATTAATGGAGGCGAATCTTGCTTCTCTTGATGCACAAATGAAAGGGTTGAACTTAAGCTCTTTTACTCCAAGCCTTTCTTTTAAATATACATTACAGCCTTCACTTTACGGTATAGGAAATTCTTGGTTTGATACAAATAATTGGACTGATGCAGGAAATATGTCTCTTACTATTTCTTGGAATCTCACAAATATGCTTCCTTTTTCTACTAATAGATTGAATTACGATAAACTTAAACGAGAAAAGGAAAAAATGGAACTTTCTGTACAAGAAAAACAACGCTCAATAATGATGAATGCTATAGAGCTTTTTGATAAACTTAATTCTTGTAAGAACTCTGTAGAGGCTTCTCAAGAAAATATAAACTTAGCGCAAAGGTCTTATAATATGACAGTGCAAGCGTATAATAACGGTTCTGTAGATTTCTTAGAAGTAAAAGATGCACAAGAACAGCTTAGTAAATCACAATTAGCACTACAACAAGAATTGTTTACCTATGTTTCTTGTATAGTTGATTTGGAATATTTATTAGATTTGCCACAAGGGTGGATGGAGGAATAAAATGAAAAGATGTTTATATATATTTTTTGCACTTTGCTTATTTGTTTCATGTAGTAAGAATAAAAATGAAACAACAAAACAAGAAATAACAGAAAATGCCATTACGGTAAACGTAATGAAAATTCAAAAAGGAAGCCTTGATGACTACTTGGAATGTGGTGGTGATGTGGAAGCAGAAAGCACTGTAGAAGTGCTTCCTGTTATGGCGGGAAGACTGACACAGTTGTTTGTGAATGTAGGTGATTATGTTAATCGCAATCAGTTATTAGCATATATAGACCCTTCTAGGCCAGGAACGGTATATAGTGCAAGCCCTGTATTAGCTCCCTCTAGTGGTACTATAATTTCTATTATGCCATCAGTTGGTGCTAATGTAACACCTTCTACTGTTATTCTTACTTTAAGTAGTACAAATAAATTACTTATCAAGATAAATGTGCCAGAAAGATTTATATCTCGCGTAAGTGAAGGTCAAGAAGCACAAGTTAGATTTTCTGCCTACAATGATAATGTGTTTAATGCAAAAGTTACAGAGGTAAGCCCAGTGTTAGACCCAATGTCCCGTACAATGCAGGTAACTCTTATTTTTACAGATGAAGATGAAAACAAAAAGAAGTTACCAAAAGCTGGAATGTACGCAAAAGTAAATTTAACTACAGAGCATAAAGATAATATTCTTGTGATTCCAAATAATGCCATTGTACAGAACTTAGGAAAATCTTATGTCTATGTTGTAGAAGGCGAAAGAGCTAAAAAAAGAGAGATAAAAACTGGTCTTAATGTGGATAATCTTGTAGAAGTAAGTGATAATTTATCCCAAGATGAAGTTATAGTTGTAAAGGGGCAAAGCAGTCTTAGTGATGGGCAACTTGTAAATGCCATATTTATAGAAGGAGAAAATTAAATGCATATTTGCGAACGAATAATAAATAAGCCTGTAAGCGTTTTAATTGTTTTTTCTTTATTAATCATGCTTGGGATTTACTGTTGGAATAATCTATCTGTGGATATGTATCCTGAAACAAGCTATCCTATGATACAGGTAACAACTGCTTATCCAAATGCATCTCCTGAAGATGTAGAGCAAAATGTAACACGTGTATTAGAAACAGGTCTTTCTGGAGTAACTGGTCTTAAACATATTTCTTCAACATCTTCTATTGGTTTTAGTGTAGTGAGTATGGAATTTGAAACTGGAACTAATTTAGATGAAGCTGCAAATAGCATAAGAGATAAAATAGACCATGTACGTTCTTCACTACCTCAACAAGCTACATCTCCTGTAACAACAAGATTGGATGCTTCTTTATTGCCTATTATGACTCTTGCACTAAAGGGAAATAGAACTGCCCAAGAACTTTATGAATATGCAGACAGTATCATTGCTCCTTCGTTAGAACAGATTGATGGCATTGCTTCTGCCGATATTGTTGGGGGCAGAGAACGTGCTGTTATAATAGACATCCCCAGAGATAGATTAGAAGCATACTCGCTTAGTATAACTCAAATAGCTCAACTTCTTTCTGCACAGAATAATCAAAGTTCTGCTGGCACTATAGAATCAAATGAATTAATGTATTCTGTTTCTGCAACAGGGGCTTTTGCCTCTTTAGATGATATTAGAAATTCTGTTATTGCATATCGCCCTCATGGAAAAACTTCTCAAGTAATACTTTTACGAGATATTGCTGATGTGTATGAGGGAACAAAAAAAGCTACTTCTTTAGCATTCTTGGATGGTAGTCCTTGTGTTATTATTAATCTAAAAAAGCAAAGTGGAAAAAACTCTGTTGCGGCAGCACATTCTGTAAGAACAGCCTTAAAAAATATTGAAAAAAAACTTCCAAAAGACGTACAGATAATAGAAACATCTAATAATACTGACCAAATAGAAAGCACTATAAATGAAGTAATAAAATCTGTTGGGGAGGGGGCAGTTCTTGCAATTATTGTTTTATTCATCTTTTTACGTAATATAAAAAGCACTGTAATAATTGGCTTTTCCATTCCTGTTTCTATAATAATTACATTTGTATTTATGTACTTTAGAGGAACTACCTTGAATATGATTTCTCTAGCAGGACTTTTAATTGGCGTTGGCATGCTAGTAGATAACTCAATCGTTGTTTTAGAGAATATCTATACGCATGCTGCAAAAGGAAAAAATCCTAAGCAAGTGGCTATAGATGGAGTAAAAGAAATGGTAATGCCTGTAATTTCTAGCACTCTTACGTCTGTGTGTATATTCTTACCTATGCTTGCTTTTAGTAAATTAATCGGTATATTAGGAGAGGCATTCTTAGACTTAGGTTTTACTATAAGTATTGCTTTAGTGTGTTCTTTGGCAACATCTATTGTTTTAGTTCCTGTTCTTGCAGGACATTATTTAAAAGTAAAGCCTGTTACATTAACTAAAGAAAAAAAATCTAATGACAATAAAATACTTAATATTTATGGTAGAATTGTTGAACTAGTTTTAAGGCATCGTTTTATTTCTTTTGTACTTGTAATTTCTTTATTAGTAATTTCATTCATTTCTATTTCTTCAAGAGGCTTTATCTATATGCCTGTTACTGATGATACTACAGTAAGTCTTTCGCTTTCCATGCCTAAGGGAACTAAACTTTCTGAAACAGAGAGCGTGATAAAACAAATGGAGGCAATAGCAAAAAGAGAAATAGATGCAATAAAGTTTAGTAATATAACTGTGGGTAGCGGAAGCACAGAATCTGATAGTAATAAGGCAACTTTGACTTTAACGTTAAACTCTAGCGCAGAAAAAGCAAAAGAAAAACTTCGCCCATATTTTAATTCCTTTCCTGGAGCGGAATTTTCTTTTAGTCAAGGATTTTCTTTAGGTGGTAGCGGTGGATATTCATTAGAGATAAGAAGCCAAAACTTAGAAGCTTTGCGTTCTACTGCAGAAGAAATAAAAATGTTATTACAAACACAGGGAAGTGATTTTATTACTGAAGTAAAAAGTGATATTACAGAGGGAATGCCAGAGATGCAAATAAAATTAGATAGGCAAGCTTTATATAACTTTGGCCTTACGGTAAGTAGTATTACCTCTGAGTTAAGGGCATCTGTAAGCGGAATTACAGCTGGTGTGTATACTAGTAACGGTAAAGACCAAGATATAATTATTAGTTTAAATGATAAAGACAAGCAGAAACTTTCTGATTTGCAAAACATATTTGTAACTAATAATAATGGGCAAAAGATACCACTCTCATCTGTGGCATGGTATGAAGAGAGCAAAACTCCATCTTCTATAAATCGTAAAGACCAAACTCGCATTGCTACTATAAAGGGTGTTCCTGTAAATGGTGTGACCATAAGTGAAGTAAGCCATCGTGTAAATGCTCTTATTGCAGAAAATATTCCTTTAGACGATGACGTTACAATAACTACAGCAGGTGATTATTCTGATATGATGGAGCAAGCAAAAGGATTTTTGGTTATAATACTAATGGCTATTCTTTTAGTTTTTGGAGTTATGGCAAGTCAGTTTGAATCTTTTAAAGACCCATTTATTATTTATTTTACCTTGCCATTTAGTTTCATTGGTGTGGCTGCAATATATGCTTTTACAAATTCGGAATTAAGTATATTAAGCATTTTAGGAGTTTTAATGCTTGTAGGTGTTATCGTAAATAACGGCATAGTTCTTGTAGATACTGCTAACAGCTTAAGAAAAGATGGTATGGAACTAATGGACGCTTGCATTACAGCGGCAAAGAGTAGATTACGTCCTATTATTATGAGCACATTGACTACTATTATTTCTTTAGTTCCTATGGCACTCTTTCCAAATGAAGGAACAGAATTAATACAACCAATTAATCTTACAGTTCTTGGTGGATTGGGAGTTGGCACATTAATGACTCTATTCATAATGCCAGCAGTTTATTATACTTTTAATAAGAGAGGTAAATAATTATGGCTAGTGTATTGGTTGCAGAAGATGATAAAAATATACGCTTGCTTACAACGTTAAGGTTAAAGTCTTTTTATACTGTGGAATCTGCAGAAAATGGTCAAGAAGCCTTTGATATAATACAAAATAAAAATATAGATATTTTGGTGGCTGATATAATGATGCCTCAGTTAGATGGATTTGCTCTTGTAAAAAAACTAAGAGAAAATAATAATAATATTCCAGTAATAATGCTTACCGCAAAACAGACAATAGCAGATAAACGTACAGGTTTTGCATTGGGAATTGACGACTATCTTACAAAACCTGTAAACTATGAAGAGTTAGTTATGCGAATAGATGCTGTGCTAAGAAGAAGCCGTATTGCTACAGAAAAAAGGATTTGCATTGGAGATAGTATTTTAGATTCTGCTTCGTATACAGTTTCGTATAATGATAAGGAGATTGAATTACCCAAAAAGGAATTTGATTTACTTTACAAAATGCTTTCTTATCCTGGAGAAATATTTACAAAAACGCAGTTATTGGAATCAATCTGGGGTAATGATAGCGAAAGTTCAGAAGATACTATAAAAACACATATAAGTCGTTTAAGAAATAAATTTGCAGATTGTAAAGATTTTTCTATAGAAACTTTACGTGGACTAGGGTATAAAGCACTTGTTACAAATGCTTAAGGAGGATATTTTATTTGAAGTTTGGTAATACAAGGATTTCTACTAGTATATGGGGAATAATACTCAGTGCCATAGTCATTATATGTTCAGCACTTTCGTTTGATATAGCATATATATTTATAGAAGTGCTACATTTAACGAACTCTTATATATTTATGGCTCCCATAGCACTGCTTCTTATAATACTT
>CAJOPO010000429.1 GCA_905236315.1 uncultured Treponema sp. | reverse complement strand
CCTGCCGTAAGCGAAATGATTGGCTGCGCAAAGACCTTGCTCAGAAAAAAGAAAGACTTACCTATAGAACGCACAGGTCTTGCAGAAATAGTCGGCACAGGTGGAGATGGAAAAGGCAGTTTTAATATTTCATCTCTATCTGCATTAGTTGCCGCAAGCTGTGGGCAAAAGATGGCAAAGCATGGAAACAGAGCGGTGTCTTCTAAGTCTGGTTCTGCGGACTTCTTTGAAGCCTTAGGCATAAACATTATGGCAGCCCCGCAAAAGACAGCCGAACTTATTAAGCAAACAGATTTTGGGTTTTTAATGGCACCAGTCTATCACGCAGCAATGCGTTTTGCAGGTCCTGTACGTAAAGCACTTGGCATAAAAACCATTATGAATCTTTTAGGGCCTCTATTAAATCCTGCTGGGGCTGAATACGAAGTTTTAGGCGTATATACAGCAGACCTTCTTTGTGACTATGCGCGCGCGGCAAAGGCACTAGGAGCTAAAAGAGTTATGGTAGTATGTTCACGCGATGGTTATGACGAAATCTCTCCTTGCGCCCCTACTGATGTCTATCAAATTGACGAAAAAGGCAATGAAAACAAATATGTTATAAAGCCAGAAGACTTTGGCATTGAAAATGTAAACGAAGATGAACTCTTTGGCGGAAACGGCAGCGATAACGCAAAACTTGCTATGGAAGTGCTAAACGGCAAAGGAAGAAATACAATAAAAGCCGCCGTAGGACTAAACGCAGGCGCAGTTTTGTATTTATGTGGCAAGGCAAAAAAACTAAAAGAAGGATATGACATGGCAATTAACGCAATCAATACAGGAAAAACTCTTGCAAAACTACAAGAAATCCAGAGTGTTTCCGCAAAATTAAATGGAGAAAATTAAGATGGAACATTCAGATAATGGCTTTTTTAATCAATATGGCGGAAAATACGTAGCGGAAGTCCTTAGAAGACCACTAGATGAATTAGAAATAGCTTTTGAAAGTGCAATGAAAGATGAAAGTTTTCTTCAAGAGTTAAAGACCATTCAACGTGATTATATAGGAAGAGAAACTCCCCTTTTGTACGCAGAGCAAGCAAGCAAGATATTAGGCGGTGCGCAGATTTACATAAAAATGGAAGGACTTGCAAATACTGGAGCACACAAAATAAACAATGCCATAGGTCAGTGTCTACTTGCAAAGCGAATGGGCAAAAAGAGAATCATTGCAGAAACAGGAGCGGGTCAGCACGGACTTGCAACCGCAGCTGCTTGTGCAAAGCTAGGTCTTGACTGCACAGTCTACATGGGCGAAGTTGATGTTCGCCGCCAGCAGCCAAACGTAGCCGCAATGGAAATATACGGAGCAAAAGTTCACCCTGTAACAAGCGGAAGCCGTACATTAAAAGATGCCGTAAACGAAGCTATGAGAGATTGGGCTGCAAATCCAGATACAACCCATTATGTATTAGGTAGTGCGCTAGGACCTGCCCCTTTTCCTGATATAGTGAGGGAGTTTCAGAGCGTAATTGGTAAAGAAGTGGAAAAACAAGCGGCAGAACGTCATCTTGATATAGAAGCCCTAATAGCCTGTGTTGGAGGAGGCTCTAATTCCATAGGATTTTTTTCTCCCTTTATTGATAAAAAAACTCCTAGACTAATCGGAGTTGAAGCAGGGGGAATAGGAAGTGGCATTGGAGAAAATGCTGCTAGAATGACAGGTAGTGCTTCCCGCACAGGCATAATGCAAGGGTATAAATCACGCTTTCTTTTAGATGATGATGGCCAAGCACTTCCTACACGTTCTATTTCTGCGGGGCTTGATTACTGTGGAATTGGACCTCAACTAGCAGCATTGGGAAAAAGTGGTCGCATAGAGTTTACTGTAGCTCGCGATGAAGAAGCTCTAAACGCTGTAAAGTTCTTTGCAAAAAACGAAGGTGTATTATTTGCCCTAGAGAGTGCTCATGCAGGCGCAGAAGCCATTCGCCTAGCCCCTACCCTACCAAAAGAAAAGGCAATTATTGTAAATATGAGCGGGCGTGGCGATAAAGACATATTTATTACCTGCCCAGTGTTCCGCCCAGCAGAATGGAAGCAATTTTTGCTTTCTGAACTAAAAAGACTAGATAATGCCCAAGACATTCATGATACAGAGGTAATGAAATGAATAAAATAAACCTTATGGCACACTTAGTTGCAGGTTATCCTTCTGATGAACTCTCTTTTACAGCAGCACGTGCACTTGTAGACGGAGGAGCTAGTATTCTTGAAATTCAACTCCCCT
>CAJOPO010000428.1 GCA_905236315.1 uncultured Treponema sp. | reverse complement strand
AATTTTGCAAAGGCTCGTCATATAATGCCTATGGGCAGCCAAGAAAAAGCGGCAAATTCAGATGAATTTATGGAATGGGCAAAAAAACACGCCTATGATGAATATCTTGTAGAATATAAATTAGACGGTGCTAGTTTGGAACTTCAATATATGAATGGCTCTTTAGTCCAAGCCGTAACTCGTGGAGATGGCACTATAGGTGATGTCATTACTAATAATGCACTAAAAATGTCTGGGGTAAAGAAAAACTTAATAGAGAATAATATACAGGTGAGTTTTACAGGTGGCATACGTGGCGAAGTTATAATGACTCATTCTGTTCATAAAAGTCTATATGCTGATAAAGCAAATTGCCGCAATGCCGCTAATGGATTAATGAAGCGAAAAGACGGAACTGGAAGCGAAAACTTAACTCTCATAGTTTATGATGTGTGGGCTACGGAAGGAGAGCAGCCATATACTGACGAAGAAGGAAAACTTATTTGGTTAAAGAAACTAGGCTTTAATGTAGTTCCTCTAGAGATTTGTAAATCTGCGCAAGAAGTTATTGATTACAGAGCAAATGTAATGGAAAAACGTCCTTCTTTGGATTACGATATTGATGGACTTGTTATAAAAGAAAGGGTAATAAATCATCAAGACGCAGAGCGCGATAGGCCTGAACGTCAAATAGCTTTTAAATTTAGTTTGGAAGAAGCTATCAGTAAAATAAAAAAAGTTGAATGGAATGAATCAGGAGCCACATATACCCCTGTTGCAGTATTTGACCCGGTGGAATTAAATGGTACAACAGTGCAGAGGGCAAGCCTTGTTAATCCAAACACTATTCGTTCTCTAGGTTTACATATTGGTAGTCATGTGGTTGTTGTAAAGCGTGGAGAAATTATTCCCAAGATAGAAAGAGTGCTTCATAATAGCCACGATGATATAGAAGATATAGTTATGCCTAAAGTTTGTTCTGTTTGTGGCTCAACTCTTATAGACGAAGGAACTCGTTTATATTGTCCTAATCGTTTATGCAGTAAAAGGGTGTTACATCAAATAAAAAAGTGGGTTTCTGTAATTGATATAAGAGATTTTGGTATTTCCCTTATAGATGCTTTATTTAAGAATGGAGTTCTTCATTCAATTAGCGATATTTATTCTTTAACAGAAGAAACTTTGACACCTTATTTCTTAAATGAAGAGAGCCTTAGTAAAGAAAAAACTTCTTTAGGAGCTAAAAAAGTCTTTTCTTCTATTCAGAGTCATAGGCAGATAAGCTTAGAGCGTTTTATAGCGGGCTTTGATATAGAAGGAATAGGGGAAACCGTTGTAGAAAAACTTGTTTCTAGCGGATATGATACTTTGCAAAAGTTGTTTGATGCCAAAGAAGAAGAAATAGCTGCTGTTTATGGTTTTGCAGAGATTACAGCACATACTTTGGTGGAGGGCTTAAAAGAAAACCGCGCAGAAATGGAAAGTCTTATAAAGGACGGTACCATAAGTTTATTGCAAAAAAGTAATGAAGGCCGCCTTATAGGACGTTCTTTTTGTTTTACGGGTGAACTTGTTTCTATGAAACGCCTTGACGCTCAAAATCTTGTAAAGGAAAATGGTGGCATTGTAAAAAGTTCTGTTGTAAAAGGTCTTTCATACTTGGTTACAAATGATACAACAAGTGGCTCTGCAAAAAACAAGAAGGCTCAGTCGTTGGGTATTCCTATTATAAACGAAGAAGAGTTTTTAGCATTATTAAAATAAGGTTGAGGATACCGCAAAGAATGAACTAATTACATCTATGTAACAAACGGATTTGCTCGCACCTAACGGGGAATCACATAAAAAGCGAAGAGCGTTAGCTCGGAGCAAATTTGCTCTTAAGCAAATCCGTTTTTTTTATCTCCTTGCAAAACTGCTTTTCTATAGAAGTTTATGCTTGATTTATGTATATAGATATTGTACTATAAGAATGTGGAGAGAAATAAGGATTTTGTCTATCTTAATACTTTTGTATGGGACACTGCAAAGAATTAACTAAATAAAAAGAAGCATAAAGGGCTTAGTTTTGAACTTGCAAGCCGCATATTCAATGACCCATTACTTTATCAAGATTATGATTACAAACATTCTTATGATGAATACAGAGAAAAATACATAGGTAGGATAGAAGGATATTATATAGTAACTGTTATAGCAACTGATAGAGATGGACTGATACGATTTATATCCGCTCGAAAAGCGGAAAAAACGGAGGTGATGCTTTATGAAGAAAATGCAAAGAGAATACAAGGTTATTGATTTCCCTCCTCTGACGAATGAAGAGAGGGTAACACTTGAAAGACTAAATAACACGCCTGATAATGAGATAGATTTTTCAGATATTCCTCCGAGTGCACCAAACTCTAGCGGTGGCTTTTATTACATTAACTCTTTGAAAATGCCTAAGACAGACATTCATACAAAGATTGATAACGATAATCTTGCTTGGCTAAAACAGGCGGGAAAGGGCTACCAAGCAAGGTTAAACAATGTTTTGCGATGGGCTAGAATGAATAATTGCCCAATTACATCTATGTAACAAACGGATTTGTTCGCACCTAACGGTGCTCACACAAAAAGCGAGGAGCGTTAGCTCGGAGCAAATCCGTTTGGTTTTTTCTTAGCTTGCAATCTTCTCTAAAAAATGTTATACTGCTCATCGTTAAATCACCACAATGCTATAGGCGAGTAAGAGCATACATTTTATCCCTACTGCTCGATAACCTACCTAAATACTTTACATCTTCCTAACTAAACACTCCTCTAATCCTAACTAAAGATAATACTATAATCTAACTTAGGTTATACTCCCCTTCGTGTACAAGTCGCCCGCCCATACATTATAGGGAAGGGCAACAATATATGGAAGGTTAGTTTCTTAGTTTCATATTATTTCTTCTGGAATTGAACCAGCGGGGAATTTGTCTTTCCATTCTTTCAAATATTTAAATCTCTATTTTATTACTTTTTT
>CAJOPO010000427.1 GCA_905236315.1 uncultured Treponema sp. | reverse complement strand
TAGAAGAAAGAGGCATACAGGCAGAAGATGAAAGAATACTTCTAAGACGAATTATACGCGATAGTGGAAAGACATCTGCTTGGATTGGCGGTGTAATGGTAACAAAGTCTGACTTGCTTAGTTTTAGTTCTTTTTTAGTAGATATCCATGGTCAGCATGAGCAGCAATCTTTAATGAAAGTGAGCGAACATCGTAGATATTTAGATATATATGCAGGCATAGAGGATAAAGTTAAGGCATTTACTCTTTTATATAATGATTTGGTTGATAAGCGGCATAAATTAGAATCTATAAATACAGATAGCTCAGAGCGTGCAAACCGCATAGAAATGTTATCTTTTGCTATAGAAGAAATTGAAGAGGCAAAATTAAAGGAAGGGGAAGATAAAGAGCTTCTTGCAGAAGAAAGCAAACTTTCTTCATTTGAAAAACTATATTCGGATATAGAAGAAATAAATTCTGCATTTGAAGCAGAAGAGGGTGGGGGAAGTTTGCTTTCCATATTAAAACGTATAAAAAGCATTGCCCCCCATGCTTCTTCTTTAGATAATGAACTTACTCCTTTAGAAAATAGACTTCAATCTGCATTTTATGAGCTAGAAGACATAGCACAGGAATATCGTCATTATGCTTCTTCTTTAGTTTTTGACCCAGAACGATTAGAAGTAGTTCAAGAAAGACTAAAACTTATTTCTAAATTAAAGAAAAAATATTGTGGCAATAAGGATTCTGATATTCCTGAAATATTGGAATATCAAAGAAAAGCAAGTGAAGAATTAGAAGCACTATCTAATATTACAGAAGATAAGTCGGCATTAGAAAGATTAATTTCTGACTTAGAAGCAAAAGTATATTCTGCTGCAAAGGAGCTAAACGCTTTAAGACGAGCTGCTTCGGATAAAATGTCTGCTGCTATCGAAAATATCCTTGCAGACTTAGGTATGGCTTCTAGTCATTTTAAAGTTTCTATAACAGAAAAAGATGAAGACGGCATGGTACAAAAGTGCGGTCCTTACGGAATGGATAATGTAGAATTTCTTATAAGTGCCAATCTAGGTTCCCCATTATTACCTCTAGCACGCATTGCCTCAGGGGGTGAATTGAGCCGTGTTATGCTTGCTTTAAAAACTATATTATCAGATGGAGATAAAGCAGGAACTCTTGTCTTTGACGAAATTGATACGGGTATAGGTGGTGAAATAGCTGTTTCTTTAGGAAAACATATGAAAATGTTAGCCTGTAAAAAACAGATTTTATGCATAACACATCTAGCGAGTATTGCAGTTTATGCCGATAATCAATTAAAAATACGCAAGGGCGTAGAAAATGGCGGGACTGCAACGGAGGTCTTTCCTGTGGAAGGACAGGAGAGGGTAAAAGAAATAGCAAGAATGCTTGCAGGCGATTCTGTTTCACAAGCATCTCTTGAGCATGCAGCTTCTATGTTACGCAATGTTGAGGAGGTATAATGTCTCATATTACTTCAGAAAACAGGGCAGATTTTTTTGATAAGATTAAGCCCATAAAAGCTGTTATAAAAGAGTCTTTAGAGAGAGAAAAGTCTATGGTAGCTACAATACGCCATGACAATTCGGGGGTAGAATATAAAAAGTTAATTCTATGCGAAGAAATGATATATGTCGCAACTCTTTATATTTCTATAAATACTTATTCACTAGAACTCTTAGATGTAAAAAATCAAGATGCATTAAATGACGCAAGAAAATCTATTTATAAAGCTATAATATATTTGGAAGAAATTGTTTCTAATGTAGTGGACTGTCCTTATAATGAATTAGAAAGTAAACTTGCCACTATTTCTAACACTCCTATAGAGAAGCGTTTTTATCTTATAAAAAAATTAGGTTTTGTCATACAGCTTTTGTCAGATGCGCTTGGTGATAATACAAAGTGGAAATGGTCATTTGTAGAGATTAGGGGAAGATATACTGCTGTTGCGAAAAATCTTGTAGATATGAAGGCTGCTTCTAAAGATTATTTTGACCCTTCTTCTGCAAATTATGACACTACAGTATTATATGTGCGCCTTATACGCAAAATGCTAGATGACAGTGCTACAGGGTATAGAGATAAATATGAACTTTCTACACGTAGTACAGAAGATATGCGTGTTGCTATTAACTATCTTATTGCCGCTAGGCGTATAGCTATGATATTAGGCGATAATGAGGAGTCAGAAGAGATACGAAAGAAGGCTGTCGTTTGGAAGACTAAGATGGAAGCAGAAAAGAAGAAGAGTGCGGCAAAATAGGAGCATTTGGTGAATAAGGAACTTGCACTAAAAATATTTGAAGGTTTTTCTATAGAAAGGTGGAATGACCTAGTGCGCCCTTTTGAACTTGTAGAAATGGATAAGGCAGCTGAAAAAATGGTAGTTGCCTATATCATAGGTAAATATGAAGAAAATAAAGGCGTATTCATTGATTGGGATTGGATGATTTATGCCTCTTTATTTGATTTACTTAGAAAAATCGCTTTATGTGATATAAAGAGTCCAGTTCAGCGTCTTATAAAAAATAAATATCCTGATGAATTTTTAAGATTAAATGAGTGGGTATTAAATCAGTATAAAGATATCATAGAAAATCCTGATATATTTGCACGTTTTACTCTATATATAGGGAAAACAAGTGGTTCTATTCCATATTCCGATGGTCAAGAGCAAACTGCAAGAGTGTTTAGAGCGGCTCATAAATATTCTACTATGCGAGAGCTGGATATGATAACTATGGTAAATGAGCCTATCCGCTTAGAGCGCATAAGAAGAGAAGTTAATGCTGATTTGCAGTCATTTTTGGATTTAAGAGGCTTGCAACTTTTAATAACACGTCAAAAGCCCTTTGATTTTTTAATGCGTATAGAGCAGCTTAGATTTCAGACTAGATGGAATCAGACCCCCAGGGTGCCACGTACTTCTGTTTTGGGGCATTGCTTTTTTGTAGCGGTTTTAACCCTCCTTTTTGAACATGAAACAGATGTTAGAATGTGTCCTCGCCGTAAATATAATAATTATTTTTGTGCGTTGTTCCATGATTTACCAGAGGCAGTAACAAGAGATATTATTTCTCCTGTTAAGCAAGCAACACATGGACTTCCTTCCATAGTAAAAGATATAGAAGATAAAATTGTTTCGGAAGAATTAGTTCCCTATATGGAAGACTTTTATAAAAACGAAATATTGTATTTTACAAGTGATGAGTTTGAAAATCGCATAATCGATTCAGAAGGAAATATAAAACATATATCTTTTGAAGACTTAAATCTTATTTATAATAATGATAAATTTAATCCTGTAGATGGTAAACTAGTACGTTTAGCAGACCATTATTCTGCATTACTAGAAGCAGATTCGTCTATAAAGCATGGCATTACTAGTCGTCATTTGCAGGATGGAAAGATTAATTTGCTTAATACTTATCCTAAAGGCCGCATTATAAATGGCATAGATTCATATGCTCTTTTTAATGCTTTTAATGATGTAAAGCAAATCTTGTAATAAATTATGTTATTAGTTAATTACAAGCCTTAATTTATTGCTTACATGGAAATCAATTTTACACTATACTCCCATAAAAAACAGCGAAAAGGAGACTGGCGGATTGAATCCTAAGGATTACAAAAACACTCTGTT
>CAJOPO010000426.1 GCA_905236315.1 uncultured Treponema sp. | reverse complement strand
GGTTCCTGCGAGTTGTAAGTCGCTATAATAGCGCGACTTACAACATCGCATTTTCAAAGTTGTCTCTAAAAACTGAAGTTTTTAGAGGCTTCCTTAAATTAAACGAACTCCCCCTACAGGTTTTACAATATAAGAATCACATTTAAAACCAAATATATGCTCATATTCAGCTAATTTTTGCATATATTTTTCCACATAGTCATTGCGCAATATAGTATAAACACATCTACCAAAGCCTTTGCCTGTTATGCGCCCACAATTAACAGGATTACGTAAGTCTTCAGGAGCTTCGTCTAGTTCTCTAACGCGCTTAATTATCCAATCTATTTCTGGACAAGATATATCATATAAATCACGCATACTATCATGACTATGATTTACAGCACGAGCAAAAGCAGAAAAATCAGATTTTTCCAAAGCAGCCACTGCAGAAAGAACATCCTTGTGCTCATTCATAATACATACTAAACGTCTTCTAACGTCTTCATCTACAACAGAAAGCACTTCACTTACTTCTGCCCCTGTTTCTATATAATGCCAGCCTCCGTAAACAGAAGTCTTTCTCTCGCGCAACTCACCTAGCAAAAGTACATTCTCTGGCTGCCGTAAGCTTTCTTCATTCCAAGTGGAAATACGAGGAACTCTTGCGTCTGTTAGTATAACGGTGTATCCAGCTAGATTTATAGGAATATTACTATGAGTTAGTTTTGTATGGTCTGTTAAAAGGAGGGTATCTTTTTTAGAATAAATTGCAGTATAGTTTTCGGCGCGACAATTCTCTAAGGCAAAAAAGTCTTTATTTCCCTTGTCTAAGACTTTAATTATTTTATCTTTATCACACTTAAAACCTTGTATCTCTTTTATTGCCCAGGCAGAAGCTATTTTTATTGCAGTTGTTACACCAAACCCTGCAGATGGTAATATGTCTGAATAAATAGTAAAATTCATTCCAGTACATTCAAAGCCACAAGCGATAAAACCATATATTACAGATTTTATAGCATTAGCCCATTTATCTTCTTTTTTATATTTTAAAGCAGAAAGGCTACATTTTTTTTTATCTTGTAATTGGAAAAAATTAAACAAAAAATTTGTATCGGTTCTTTTTGAAACAGACACGTAAACTGGCAAGTTTACAGCCATAGATAAAGTTTTATCTTTAAAAAACCAAGTATGCTCTCCTATAAGATGAAATCTTCCTGGCGCAGACGCTGTTACATCAGGGCTTTGCTGATATTCATCTTTGTGAGCTTGGATAACACGAATCATGCTCTATCCTCAAATTTGTTTTTAAGATTGCCCTATTGCCTTTTTATATATAAGACTTTAGAATTATCATATAATGAATTGCCTATTTTTACAAGTTTTTTGCGCATTTTTTTCTGGTGCAATGCAGGCTTTATCCATATCCAACAATTTTTTTACATTTGGTTCTCCTTTTTTAGCTCTATTTTGCCTAGTTCCTATATATATAGCACTTTGGAATTGCCAGTCTTATAAAGAAGCATCTCTTCTATTACTAATACAAACCCTTACAGTACATGTAATCTCTAGCTTTTGGTTAGCTAATTATCATGGATTTGCAGTTTTTACACTAGGAGCTAGTGCTTTTGGAACGGCATTAGAAGGTGCACTTTGCGGTATAGTTATGGGAGCATTACCAACCCACCAAAGTAAGACCTTTATAATGGAAGAAAATGGAGGTAAACATAAGTTTGCCATCTTTTTTAGAATGATATGGTTTGCAGGAAGTTGGGTATTCTGGGAATGGATAAAATCAACAGGCTTTCTAGGCTATCCTTGGGGAACTATATCTATGGCTGTGTATAAATGGAAAGTTTTTACGCAAATTGCTTCTATAACAGGCACATGGGGCATTACTTTTTTATGGGCGTTATTTAATGCCCTTATGGCAGAGTTTATTAGATTTTATATAAACTTATCCTCCTATCAAGACAAAGAAACAATAAAAGCAGATATAAAGCAAGCTACAATTTTTGTTGGTGTATTATTTGCTATAACAAGCATTTACGGCATTTACAATGTAGTTTTACCAAGAACGCCAATAAAATATTTAAACACTGTAATAGTACAGCAGAATGCTGACCCCTGGGAAGCGGGGGATAAGTATTCAGTACCTGTTTCTATGCGTCTTACAGAAGAAAAAATTAATGAGTTTAATGACAATGGCTTTGAATGTGATTTAGTTTTATGGAGTGAGGGCGCACTCAATGGCATATTTCCGCGTGATATATCTCATTATGAAAACTGGCCAGAAGATGAAAGTTTATCTGCCTTTATAGCCAGAATGGAAACGCCATTTATAATTGGAAGTAGTACGTTAATAGATAGAAAAGAAAGAAAATATTCGAATAGTGCAATCTTTTATGATGCCTTTGGTTCATATTCAGGATTTTATTCAAAAATACATCTAGTTCCCTTTGCAGAAAACATTCCATTTATGGATTTTGCCCCTATGAAGTGGTTTATGACAGATGTTGTAAAAATGTATGGAACCTACACACCAGGATTTCAATATGTTCTTTTTAAGATACCAATTAAAGAAAATAAATTTTTACTCTCCCCTCTTAATATGCAAGAAAGTAATTCTACTATTATAGAGCTAGATAAAACAGGTAGGGCGGATTCCTTACAAACAATTAATTATATAACAAGTCCCATAGAAAACCCCAATAAAAATGCTGTTTTTTCTACCCCTATATGTTTTGAAGACGCTTTTCCTGATGTATGCAGACAACTTTACAAAAGAGGCAGTGAAGTATTTATGAATATAACAAATGACTCTTGGTCTAAAAAAGCTTCTGCTGAATATCAGCATTTTATAATAGCAAGCTATCTTTCTATAGAGTACAGAACTACACTAGTGCGTTGTACAAATTCAGGATATTCAGTTGTAGTTGACCCTGTGGGGAGAGTAATTTATGATTTGCCAGTTTTTACAGAAGCCTCTATGGCTTGCAGAGTTCCAATATATGAGCGCAATTATACAATTTATGCTTCCTTAGGCGATTGGTTTGCCTATTTACTTTTTTTTATAATGTTTATACAAATTATCTTAACAGTAAATATTATACCATTTAAGAACATAAGGATAAAAAAATGAAAAAAACAACACAAACATCTATTATACGAAGCACTTTTACAGCATTATTTGCAGCACTCATTTGTGCAGGTTGCTTTATTTCTATTCCAATGCCAGGTGGAGTTCCTATTACAGTGCAGAATATGTTTGCTATTCTTGCTTCTACAATATTAGGAGGCATACAGGGGGCAGGAGCTGTAGGAATATTTCTTGTACTAGGAGGACTTGGTATACCAGTTTTTTCTGGAATGACAGGAGGTATAAACATTCTTGCAGGACCTACAGGAGGTTTTTTATGGGGGTACTTTTTAGGAGCAATAGTAGCAGGTCTTATTGCAGGAACACCCCATGTATATGAAAAAAACTTTAACATAAAGAACTGGATTCGCATAAGCATTGCAAGCTTTGTAGGCTTTGCACTAATATATGCACCAGGCATTCCATGGTTTTTGCACACAGTTTTAAGCACTTCATCAAATCCTCTAAACGCGGCTCTTGCAGGGCTTAGTGCAAAGGAACAATTTGGAAAAGTCTTAGCATGGACTCTTATTCCCTTTATACCTGGGGATATAATAAAAATAATAATTTCCATTCCCTTATCCTGCATATTGCGCCCCATAGCAGCACGCTACCTCTATGCTTCTGATATGGAAGAAGAAGAGGCTATCATAGAAAGACTAAAAAAACGAAATAAACCAAATGCCAATTAATGCTTGCAGTAATAAATTAGCATTTCCTAAAGTATTAAGAAAAATGGAAAATGAAATAGCTTTACAATTAAAAGACATATATAAGGTATTTTGTGGCGATACAAAAGATGATTATACAGTCGCTTTAGATAATATAAACCTTGATATTTTTAAAGGTAGTCTTGTTGTCATAGGAGGGGCAAATGGTTCGGGTAAAAGTGTGCTTATGACAATATGCGCAGGACTTACAAAAGCCTCTCAGGGTTCTGTTTATACAAGTTCAAAGCCAGGATTAGTATTTCAAGATGCTTCAGCACAAATATTAGGAGATAGTGTAAGGGAAGATGTTGCCATAGGTCCTAGAAATATTGGAATTCCTAAAAAAGATATTCCTCTAATAATAGAAAAATCATTAAATAAGGTATCTTTACTACAAAAGATGGATTTTCCCACAGAATTTCTTTCTGGTGGAGAAAAACGACGCTTAGCCGTAGCGTCTATACTTGCTATGGATAAAGAAATTATTATCTTTGATGAGCCTTATGCTAATTTAGACTATCCTGGTATAAAAGATGTAAATGCACTTATAAAAGAACTTCATAAGCAAAACAAAACCCTAATAATACTCACCCATGAAATTGAAAAATGTCTAGGACTTGCTGATAAATTTGTAATCCTTTATAAAGGAAAAAAAGTTTTTGACGGAAATGCAGAAGAAGGTATTAAATTAAACCTAGAGCAATGGGGAATTAGGCAGCCTCTTGTATCTTACAAGGGAGTTAACGACCTAGTATGGTAAGTGGCACAGAAAAGACATTATTATTTCGCTATAAAAAAGGAAATACATTTTTACATAAAATGCCTCCTGCATTAAAAATAATTTTAATGCTATGTTTATCTATAGGTGCCTTTTATTGTCCTCCATTTTTAGCTATTCTCTTATGGACTTTTCTTATAATTTTCTCTTGTACAGTGCTAGGCTTTAGAATTATAGAAGTTTTTACAGATGTAAAACCTATTTTATTTTATGCACTATTAATATACATATCTTCTTTTATTGTAAATATATTAACAATAAATGATAAAAAAAATATTTTATTATTATTTTTACCCTCTTTTTCTTTAATAAAATTATTATTAAAGATGGCTTTATCTTTACAGATTACTTCTGTCTTTTATAGAACTACAAGCAATATTCAATTTTTAGAAGGCTTTAGAACTATAGAACAAAAAATCACAAAAAATGAAGACACCCCCTTTGCAAATACCATTTCCTTATGTATAACTTTTATTCCAAGTATAGCTCTATTCTGGTTTAAAATAGACACAGCATGGAAAGCGAGAGGTGGAAAAGAAAATATTAAGCGGATATATATCTTAACACCTATTTTATTTAAGTTAGGTATGGCTGAAGCATGGAATAAAGCCCTAGCAAGAGAAAATAGAATGTAACTATCCCTAAAAAAAGACCCCTTGCATCCCACTTTGCAAGAGGTTTTTATTTTAGTTTTAAATTAATTTTTTTAAATGTCAGGAGGTATACGAAATGTTGAATATAAACTCAAGCGGGGAAACAAGAGTTTCCAAAAAACAGCGTAAAAAAAGCAATCTACTTTATAAAACGCAACTTTTAATTCACTTTAAAACGCAACACATTCCAAGAAGCAGGCTTTAAGGGCACTGTAAAATGATTACCATCACCGTTTATTAACGCAGCAGAAACAGGCTTTACAGTATCTGGAGCATCTAAAGAATTCTTTGCATTTAAATCGCTACCGCATAATTCTGTACGATAAAACATCTGAACCTTATCAAAAGATGATAAGTCTATTTCGGTTTCACTTATTTCTGTTTTACTTGTATTTAATGCAAATACAGAAAGTTCATTGTTTTCTTCATTATATACAGTGCTAAATATAACGGCAGGAACTTCTCCATATTTATCAGTTACCTTATTTTCTGTACGAACTACAGGTGTTAAAACGGTACCTCTACCATATACAGAAACATCTCTAAAAGGATAGTATATGGCTTGCTTGTAAGCTCCCTTACCAGGCTCTGTAAATATGGGTGCTATAACATTTACAAGTTGCGCAAGACAAGCCACTCTTACTCTATCAGCATGATTTAAAAGCGTTATAGCAAGTCCCCCGACCACAAGAGCGTCTAACAAGGAATAATGGTCTTCCAATATGCGAGGAGCCTTTTGCCATGGATGAGGTTCTTGTTTTTGCTGATACCATACATTCCATTCATCAAAAGAAAGATACATAGTCTTTTTGCTTCTCTTTACAGCTTTTACATAATCACAAGTTGCGCAAGAAGTCTTTATAAATTCATCC
>CAJOPO010000425.1 GCA_905236315.1 uncultured Treponema sp. | reverse complement strand
GTTTTAATTCCTGGTAATAGCAGGAATTAAAACATCGCATTTTCAAAGTTACCTCTAAAAATTGCAATTTTTAGAGGTTCCCATAACAAAATCACCATTCCGTATTACATGGCAATGTTTTTGTAAAAAACACGTATACCACGTACCAAGTATACTAAGGGGGATACATACCGACGTGTAAAGGGGGAAGGTACCGATGTGTACACATCGCACATACCGACCTGTACACGTCAGTGTAACCAACGTGTACAGCTTAGTTATTTCCCCCTGTATTAAAAGATGGGGCAATCTTTTTTAGGCATTTTTCTTTGCGCCATAAAGTAAGGTCATAGAATTTAAGACTGCAATCATTGTAACTCCTACATCACCAAAGACCGCAATCCACATATTCGTAATACCTAAGCCACAGAGTATCATTATTAAGATTTTTGTTACAAGGGCAAATGCCACATTAGACCATACGTTGCGCATTATTTTTTGTGAGCAACGAATTGCTTCTGCCACCTTGCTAGGAAGGTCATCCATAATAATTACGTCAGCAGCCTCTAAAGCAGCATCACTTCCCATCGCCCCCATTGCAATTCCTACATCGCTTCGGCTAAGAACAGGAGCGTCATTTATGCCATCTCCCACAAAGGCAAGAGATTCTTTTGTACTAGCTTTATTTGCAATAAGGTCTTCAATATGGCTCACCTTATCTTGTGGCAATAAATCTGCATAAAGCATATCCACACCAAGTTTTTGCGCTACAGACTCTGCAACCTTTTTACTGTCGCCTGTAAGCATTACGGTTTTGTTTACACCTGCATTTTTTAATTTATCTACAGTTGTTAAAGAATCTTCCTTTATAATATCGCTTATAACTATATAGCCTAAATACTTAGCATCTTTAGAAACATAAACTAGTGTACCTTCTTCATTTTCTACATTCTGTGGTAGCCCCTGCACATTATTATTTTGCATTAGGCGTAAATTTCCTGCAAGGATTACGTGTCCATCTAAATTACACTTTACTCCATGACCTGAAATTTCTTGTGCTGCGTCCACAATTAATTTCTCGCAATCTGGACAATGATGTATATGTTTTAGAGAACGAGAAATGGGATGATTTGAATAGTATTCAGCATGAGTTGCAAGGGCTATTAAGTCATCTTTTGAAATGCCACTATCTAAAGAGGGAACTGTCTTTGTTACTTCAAAGACACCCTTTGTTAGAGTTCCTGTTTTATCAAATACAACAGTCTTTGTTTTAGAAAGCAATTCTACATAGGCAGCCCCTTTTATAAGTATACCCTTTTTACTTGTCATTCCAATACCTGCAAAAAAGCTAAGAGGCACAGATATAACAAAGGCGCAGGGGCAAGACACTACTAATAATTCCAAAGCACGATAAATCCACATCTTCCACACACTTATCCCTCCCCCCTGCACCACAGAAGGAATTACGGCAAGCATAACTGCTATAATGCAAACAATGGGTGTATACTTATGAGAAAAACGTGTTATAAAGCGTTCTGTTTTGGCTTTTTTATTTTGAGCGTTTTCTACCATTTCTAATATGCGGCTAACAGAACCTTCGCTGTATAGTTTTGTAACCTTAACTTCTATAACACCTGTTGTATTTATAAATCCAGAAAGCACATCGCTTCCTTCCATAATCTCGCGGGGAACACTTTCTCCTGTAAGAGCAGAGGTATCTACGAAAGACATTCCAGAAACAACTTTGCCATCTAAAGGAACTTTTTCTCCTGGTCTAACTTCTATAATTTCATTAAGAGAAACTTCTTCAGGCTTGACTTCTGTAAAAGCATTATCACGCTTTACACGCGCCATATCGGGTCTTATATCCATAAGGCTTGTAATAGAAGAACGAGTGCGCCCCACCGCCTTATCTTCAAAATATTCCCCTAACTGAAACAAAATCATAACAGCAACGGCTTCTGAATATTCACCTATTACTATGGCACCTATAGTCGCCACTGCCATAAGAAAGTCTTCTCCAAAAACCTTTCCGTGTAGCAGATTCTCTACCGCTTCTTTTATCATGCTAAGCCCACATAATAAATAAGCTATTGCATAAAGAGCGAGGCTAAGTCCCCTTGTAGCCATTATCAAAGTGGGCTTAGAAGAAGGAATATATTTTATGAAAATATGTTCTATTAATATTGCAATAATAAATAACACCGCAGAAATGATTATCTTGCTTAAAGATACCTCTTCTTCCTCTTCTTCTTCACCGTGATGATGGCAGCAACAGCCCTCTTCGCAATCACAATCATCATGGGAATGTTCTTCATGATGAACACGAGGCTTAACACCTTCTTGATAAGAAACTGAATCTAAACTTCTTACTTGCATTTCCATAAACTGCCTCCTTTAGCGGTCGCCTAAGTGTTCTACACCTATATTCAGAATAATTCTTACATGTTCATCTGCAAGGGAATAAATAAGAGATTTTCCGTCCCTTTTAAAAGATACAAGTCCATTAGTTTTTAGCACTCTAAGTTGCTGGCTTATTGCAGGCTGAGTCATATTTAACTCTTCCGCAATTTCTGTAACACTAAGCTCCTTGTCTAAAAGGGCATAGAGAATTTTTATGCGTGTTGAATCCCCAAAAATCTTAAAAAGCTCTGCAAGGTCGCAAAGCATATCTTCATCAAGTTCTTTAATCATTGTATATTCATATAAACATATAATTATATGAATGTCAATAGAAAATATAGGAAAAATAAGAATTGGGGAAGTTAGTTTCAGTGTAGTCCGAAAAAAATATGCTGACAAAGGCTACCTTCTTATGCTAATATAGGGTATCTCTAAAAACTCATTTTTGTGCTTTTTTAGAGATTGCCTATAAAAGCAAAAGAGGATAGTTTATGGATATAGCAGAAATAGATGATGAAGGTAGGGGCAAACTTTTTTTTGGCAATGCAGAAGTTCTAAATTGTGTTAAAGTAAAAGGGCAAAAAGATATTTTTGAGTTAACGGTAAAAATCGTCTTACAGCACAAAAGCCAATCACTTCCTTTAGCAGGGCAGTTTTATTTATTAAAAAGCCTTCCTTCTAGTGTACAGTTAGATAGACCAATAAGTGTATATTCATATAAGTATGAAGAATTATCTAGTGGTAAAAGAGAACTAGAACTTCATTTCTTAATTTTGCAAAAAGGACAGGGAACTCAAGAGCTATGTTCCTTACGCACAGGAGATACAGTAGAAGCTATAGGTCCTTTAGGAAATGCCTTTGTGCCACCTAGTAAGATAGAAAAAGGAAAACGTATTTGTATAATAGGCGGTGGTATAGGAGTTGCCCCTGTGGCATGCTTTGCTTCTTCCCTAGCAAATGCCTCTTATGACTTTTATGCAAGTTTTAAGAGTCTTTCTTATGGATTAGAAAATATAAATCCCGCATCGCTAATAATCACTAGTGATGATGGAAGTGTTGGAACAAAGGGAATGTTACCAATAGTATTTAACAAGGAAAGCATAAAAGACAAAAATTATAGCACTATATACGCTTGCGGTCCCATCCCTATGCTTTCTTATGTGCAACAAGTTGCAAAAGAATGTAATATAGAATGTTATTTAAGCATGGAAAATCGCATGGCATGTGGAGTGGGAGCGTGTTTGGGCTGTACAATTCGCACCACAGAAGGTGTAAAGCGAGTTTGCAAAGACGGTCCTATTTTTAACGCTAACATATTAGACTTTTCCCCTTTCACTGCGCATAAGAAGGTGCAAGCCTTAAAAAGCGAGCAAGATGTAAACTTAAGCGTAGATATAGCTGGTATTCATTTTGAAAATCCTGTAATAGCCGCTTCTGGAACCTTTGGCTTTGGGCAAAACTATAGAGGGCTATTTGATGTAAATGCTTTAGGTGGCATAGCGTCTAAGGGCTGCACACTAGAGGCAAGAGAGGGAAACTCAGGTTTACGCATTGTAGAAACTCCTAGCGGAAACATAAATTCCATAGGTTTACAAAACCCAGGATTAAAGGCGTTTATAAAGGAAGAACTTCCAGAAATGTTAAAACTAAAGCCTGTTATAATAGCAAATCTTGCAGGAAGCGACCTTGACTCATATATAGAAGGAGCAAGGCTTTTAGATAAAAGCGATGTTCCTATGATAGAATTAAACATTAGTTGCCCAAATGTAAAATCAGGCGGTCAGGCATGGGGCATAAAAAGCAGTCTTGCAGAACAATGTGTTAAAGCCGTGCGAAGTGCCACTAGCAAACCTCTTATAATAAAGCTAAGTCCAAACTCTCCAGAATTAATTCAAGTGGCACTTTCTTGCATAGAAGCGGGAGCTGATGCGTTAAGCCTTATAAATACAATTCAAGCAGTGTCTATAGACATAGAGCGTGGGGGTCCTGCCTTTGATAATATTAGAGCGGGGCTTTGCGGGCCTGCCATAAAGCCTATTGCATTAAGAATGGTTTACGATGTTGTGGAAGCAATAAATAAACTCCCCATAGAAAAACGAGTTCCTGTTATTGGCATTGGAGGCATTGCAACTTGGCAAGATGCTGCGGAATTTATTATGGCGGGTGCTCATGCCATACAGGTGGGCAGTGCTACATTCAGTAATCCCCTTGCCATGCTTAATATTATAGACGGCTTGCGTTCTTTTATGTGTTCGCATGGATATGAAAGCCTTGAACAAATGAGGGGCATAGCGCAAAGGTGAGAAACTACGGGAGCATAACATTTTCTTGCTTTCTAATATCGAAGTAGATAAAATTATAGTAATGAGCAAGCAATCAGACATAGAATTTTTATTCATTCTCGCAACCGAGCATTATTCTTCTGCTCATGATATTTCTTATTCCAATACGATTACGCTTTTCCATAAGAACCATGTGCTTGAAAAAATGCTTTCTCAACACGAGTACTTGCATCAAGTAGCCTTGCAGGAAGTTTTTTCTTATGTTGAAACTTTGATTTTTCAGGACACGGAAAGGCTTGTGCTTTTTCACGGTTCGGACACTCTTTTTAATGAAATAGATTTGTCAAAATCCCACGATTACAGGGAT
>CAJOPO010000424.1 GCA_905236315.1 uncultured Treponema sp. | reverse complement strand
TAAGTCGCGCTATTATAGCGACTTACAACTCGCAGGAACCTCGAAAAACTTTCTGAAAGGGAGTTTTTCGAGGTTCCCTATAATATTAATTCGCTTGTCATAAGGCAAGTTTTTTCTCTTGCATATAAACTTAAGGTTTTTATGAGGTAATAATGAATACAATTTCTTTATCTGCTGAGCATAATGATTATGCACGTTATGGATTTTTAACAAAAACTTATGGGTGGATGTGTTTGGCTTTGCTCATAAGTGCAGTTAGTGCTTTTTTAGGTGCTACGTCTCCTGCTCTACTGAGTTTCTTGTTTAGTAACCATGCTTTGGGAGTAAAGGTGCTTGCAATAGTAGAAATTGGCATAGTTATTTTTATGACTATGACTATTCAAACTATGCCACTATGGACTGCAATTACAAGTTTCATTTTATATTCTGTTGTAAATGGGCTAACTTTATCTTCTATCTTTCTAATTTTTAATATACAGTCAATTATGTTTGTGTTCTTTTCGGCAGCTTTAATGTTTGGCGGAATGAGTTTATATGGTATGCTTACAAAGAAGAATCTTGCATCAGTTGGGCATTATTTTATGCTAGCCCTCTTAGGGCTTGTTGTAGTATCTGGTGTAAATATGTTAGTTACTTTTATAACGCATATAAGCTTAGGCTGGGTTGATTGGCTTATTTCCTTTGCTACTGTAATTATTTTTTCTGCTCTTACAGCCTATGATGTACAAAAAATAATGAGAACGGCACAAAGAGCAGATGATTCAGAAGCATATCAAAAGATAGCATTGCTTGCTGCTTTGGAATTATATTTAGATTTTATAAATATTTTCCTTTCACTTTTAAGAATGTTTGGTAAGAAACGTAATTAAAAGATATACATTATAAAGCATATGGTGGTGTTACAGAAAGTATGAAAGTATGCTAAAACTTTCAAACGTCATTTTGAGTGTAGCGAAAAATATGTAAATTTCGCAGATTTCCGCTAAGATTCTATAGATTCTTCCACAATGCAACGCCTTCTAGCATTGTGTGTTCAGAATGACACGTTTAACATAGCATACATTTAGTAACACCTCCAAGCATATTAGAAATAAATATACGTTTTACAATAACGATATATTGTTAGCTTTAAAACTAAAAAGACCAGTTAGATGTATAACTCTAACTGGTCTTTTTATTAAACTTAATCCAATTACATTACTTTGATGAAGCCATACCATAACGCTTATTAAAGCGATCTATACGACCAGCAGTATCAACAAGTTTCTGCTTTCCAGTATAGAATGGGTGGCAAGCAGAACATATTTCTACATGAATATCTTGAACTGTAGAACGTGTTTCTATAACATTACCACAAACACAAGTAATCTTTGTAAGTTTATACTCAGGATGTATTCCCTTTTTCATAATTAACCCCTACTCTTGCCCGACATTGAAGAATAATTTATAAATGGAAACTCACCATATCATAAAACAAATAATCAAATCAGTGCCACAAGATATAATATTATTAGTAGTTTATAATATACAATATTTACCCTTTAGTCAAGGTCTAATATTTTTAATTACCATGTCAAAATCCACTTTCTCAAACACTTCTAATTTACTTACACGGCTAGCATTATACACATTTATGCCATGTAAATCTGCATATTTTCTTACAGCTTGATAGCATAAAAGTTGCCTATCATAATCAACAAAATATGAAGCTCCCGTGCGTTCTATGACATAGGGGGAAGTTGTTTTTCTTTCTTCTATTTCAATATCAGCTTGATGATTAACTATATTATTTTTTATTATGGTACCATCATTATGCCTTTCTTCAGAAAAAGTAAAATCAACACCTAAAAGATAAATGTTTTTAAATCCCATATATATAGCCAATGCTAATATTGCACCCATAACAGTACCATTCCAGGTTACAACTCTATCACACTCACTAGAAAAATCATCTACACTATCTGTAGCTTTTGAAAAATAGAAAAATAATTTATCATACCCAGAATCTTTTACTTTCTTAAACAATCCTGCATTTACACTAGTAAAAAAATAATCACAATTATTTAAAAGATTATTAAACAAATCAGGATTGTCGTTCAGAATATCCATAAAAATTGTATCACTAGATACATAAAAATTAGGATGCCATGAAGTTTTTGGATATAGTGCATAAACAGAAT
>CAJOPO010000423.1 GCA_905236315.1 uncultured Treponema sp. | reverse complement strand
TAAGTCGCGCTATTATAGCGACTTACAACTCGCAGGAACCTCGAAAAACTTTCTGAAAGGGAGTTTTTCGAGGTTCCCTATAATATTTTAATAGGAGAGATTATGGGAAAGATTCTATTTATTGATGTAGATGGCACTCTTGTCGACTATGAAAACAATCTTCCAAATTCCGCCATAAATGCAATACAGCAAGTTAGAAAAAAGGGAAACAAAGTATATATCTGCACAGGAAGAAGTAAAGCAGAAGTATATCAGAATATTTGGGATATTGGTCTTGATGGCATGATTGGAGGAAATGGTAGCTATATAGAAGATAACGGTCAAGTTATTTTACACCGATTAATCACATTAGAACAATGCAAACACATAGTAGATTATCTTCATTCAAAAAAGATAGAATTCTACCTAGAGAGCAATAATGGACTTTTTGCAAGTGAACATTTTGAAAATGCTGCATTAAATGCGATACAAGAATATAGCAGAAGAAAAGGCAAGGCAAATGCAGACAGTATAACAGTAAAGCAGGCTTTCCCTGATATGATTTTTGGAGGAAATCTTTATCGTGATGACTTAAACAAAGTAAGCTACTTATTAAATACCTATCAAGATTATACAGATACAGCAAAAGAATTTCCTGATTTACAAAATGGAACTTGGGGAGGAATTGGAGAAAAGGCTTTATTTGGGGATATTGGAGTAAAAAACATAACAAAGGCGGAGGCTATAGATTGCCTTTTAAAACATTTAAATGCTTCTAAAGAAAACACAATAGCATTTGGCGATGCAAAAGTAGACATTCCCATGTTAGAATACTGTTCTTATGGAGTTGCTATGGGAAGTGGCGGAGATGAAATAAAAGCTATGGCAGATTATGTTACCACAGATGTAGATAAAGACGGTTTATACAACGCCTTTAAACATTTAAATCTTATTTAGAGAATAAAACAAACTAACAAGGAACTAAAAGTTCCCTGTTAGTTTAACAACTTAACAAACAAAATTATCAAGTTGACTAAAATCAATAGTAGCAAAATAATCTTCGATTGTTTCTTTACGCCTAATTTGTATTACAGAACCATCTTGGCGCAGTAGCAATTCACCTGCACGGAGCTTTCCATTATAATTAAAGCCCATAGCCCTTCCGTGAGCACCTGCATCATGAATAATAAGAATATCACCTATATCAATTTTAGGCAATTTTCTTTGAACTGCAAACTTATCACAATTTTCACACAAGCTACCCGTTACATCATAAATCTCTGTACAAGGTTCATTCTCTTTACCACTAACAGTAATTTCATGATATGCACCATACATTCCAGGACGCATTAAATCTGCCATACTTGCATCACAGCCCACATATTCACGATATATATGCTTATGATGTATAGCTTTAGTAATAAGCCAGCCATAAGGACCTGTAATTGGTCTACCACACTCAAAATATATTGCAAGGGGGTCTAAGCCAGCAGGAACAATCATTGCATCGTATAATTTTCTTATACCTTTAGCGACATATTCTAAATCTACCTTAGATTGTTCCTTTTTATA
This sequence comes from uncultured Treponema sp., assembly GCA_905236315.1. Classification (GTDB taxonomy): domain Bacteria; phylum Spirochaetota; class Spirochaetia; order Treponematales; family Treponemataceae; genus Treponema_D. Next base: position 2,104 of record CAJOPO010000423.1, on the reverse strand, counting down.
AGGTATACCTACCCCACCCCCTAAATCTACAAATTCAATATTTACACCAACTTTCTTTTGTACCTCTAAAACTAGCTCAAAAACAATTTTTGCAGTATCTATAAAGAAGTCTGGATTAAGCTCATTAGAAGCAACCATAGTATGTAGACCAAAATGCTTAACACCTTCTGCTTTACATATTTTATATGCCTCTAACATTTGTTCTCTAGTTAAACCATACTTTGCTTCTTCTGGCTTTCCAATTATGGCATTTCCTCCTTCTTTTAAGGGACCAGGATTATATCTAAAACACAAAGTGTCTGGCAAAGTTCCTTCTAAAGTTTCCTTTAAGAATTGAATATGCGTAAAATCATCCAAGTTAATAATGGCTCCATTCTTATATGCTTCTTTAAATTCTTGTGCAGGAGTATCATTACTAGTAAACATGACCCGCTTTCCTTTTATGCCACTTTTTTCTGAAAGAATTAATTCAGGCAAGCTAGAACAGTCTGCTCCACAGCCTTCGCTTTCTAAAATACGTAATATATAAGGATTTGGACAGGCTTTTACTGCATAGTATTCTCTAAACTGAGGGAAAATATTAAAGGCATTTGTAAAATAATGCATATTATCGCGTATACCCTTTTCATCATATAAATAAAATGGTGTAGGATATTTTTTTATAAGTTCTAAAAGTTCATTATGAGAAAGTGGAAATGTATTCATAACATTATTATTGCATATTTATACATTTTATTCAATAATAAAGTTTGGAAGGAGAGTTTAAAATCGCTAAAATAGCACGATTTTAAGCATCACACTTAAAAGTAACCTGCTCTGAAAGTGAAATTTCCACGCAGGTTTAACAAATACAAGGATAAACAATGATAGAAATAGAATTAAAAGCACATGTACAAGAGCGAAATGAAGTTATAAAAAACTTAAACAATATAGCTAAATATAAAAATCAAAGTACAAAAGATGACTGCTATTTTAAGAATAATAATGACAAGCAGATAAGAATACGAAAACAAATTACAATAAATCAAGATAGCACAAAAGAATGTACTACATTTATTACATATAAGCGAAAAGAAAAGAAAGATAATATTGAAGTAAATGATGAAAAGGAATGTACCATATCAGATGCAAAAGTATTAGAAGTGTTTTTAGAAGATTGCGGTTTCTCTATTGCATTAAAAAAACACAAAGATGTTATGCTTTGGACTAGTGAAATAAATATTCCACAAGACTTAAAAGTAAATAATATCCCAAAAACTTTAGAAGTAAATTTTGAATTATGTACAGTGAAACCTTTAGGAGATTTTTTAGAAATAGAAATACTTTCTCCCATAAAAAATAATGAATTAGAAAAATTTCTAAAAAAGAAATTAGAAGACCTACTTGTTTTGGCAGGAATACCTTTAGAAAATATAGAACCCCGCTACTATAGTGAGCTAATTAGGGGTAAATGAATCTACTGTTTCCATTACTTTTAATAAAAGCCCCCTTTATGCCAGTGCAAAAAAAGGTACTACCTTTTCACTACAAAGGTAGTACCTTTACATCACGAAGGTATAACCTTTACACTGCGAAGGTAGTACCTTTATGCAGCAAAGGTACTACCTTTTTTATAGACAATTTACAAGGCAAAATGCTATACTTTAACTATGACTTTTGGGAAGAGTTTCTTTTCTATTATTTCACCAAATTTTTTTAAAATTCTCACAGGCAAAAACAAAGAGATTTTTATTGATTGCATCTTGATAATTTATAGTTTGTACAAGAATGAAACTTCATATCAAATTGAACGAAACAATGTAGTTAATGTTTTGCAATCTTATTTTGAGTCAAAAAATGAAGATTTATTTTTTGATGATGAAAAAACTAGCTATAAGGAACCTAGAGAAAAGGCAAATCAAATTTTAAGCCGATTAAAACAATGCGGTTGGATTGAAGAAGAAGTCCAAAAAAATCATATTTTATATATTCAGCTAACAGAAAACTCAGTCCCGATAATCGAAAGCCTAAACAAGATTTTGCAAGCGGAAGAAACAGAATATCAGGGCGTGATTTACCGCATAAACGCAATCTTACAGAATATTAAAAAAACACAAAAGCCTTA
>CAJOPO010000422.1 GCA_905236315.1 uncultured Treponema sp. | reverse complement strand
TCTGCGAGATTCACAGATTTTTCGCTGGCAACGCCTATTGCTCAAAATGACGGTTGAAAGTTTTAGCATACTTTTTGTAACACATCCGATAAGTTTTTGCTAGAATATGAATAGGGGAGAGAAAAGATTTATGAATCATGATTCAAAAATATTTGTTGCAGGTCACAGAGGTCTTGTAGGAAGTGCTATTTTTAAAGCCCTCAAAAATAAGGGATACACAAATATTATAACAAGGACACATAGCGAACTTGATTTATGCAATCAAGAGCAGGTTAATTCCTTTTTTGCTAAAGAAAAACCTGAATATGTGTTTTTAGCAGCGGCCCATGTTGGTGGCATAGGAGCTAATAGCACACATCCTGCTCGCTTTATATATGACAATATGATGATTGGTTTTAACGTTGTAGAAGCTGCAAGGCAAAATGGCGTAAAAAAGTTAATGAACTTAGGAAGCACATGCATCTATCCTAAAATGGCTCCCCAGCCCCTAAAAGAAGAATATCTATTAACAGGCTCTCTTGAACCCACAAATGACGCTTATGCTATGGCAAAAATAAGCGTCATTCAGTTGTGTCGTAAGTATAATATGGAATATGGCACAAACTTTTTGTCCGTTATGCCCACAAATCTTTACGGTCCTGGCGATAATTATGATTTACAAGGTAGCCATGTGTTACCCGCTATGATTAGAAAATTTGATGATGCAAAAAAGAGCGGTAAAGACGAAGTTGTCTTATGGGGCGATGGTTCCCCTTTAAGAGAGTTCCTTTATAGCGAAGATTTATCAGATGCCGTTGTTTATCTTATGGAAAACGTAAACGCTTCAGATTTACCACCTGAAGGCTTTGTAAACGTTGGCACTGGTATAGAATACACAATAGCTCAAATTGCGCAAAAGGTGTGCAACGTAGTCTATGCAGATTGCCCTAATAGGCACTGTAATATCATTTGGGATAGCTCTAAACCAAATGGGACTCCACGAAAGCTCTGCGATGTATCAAAACTTTCTGCTCTAGGCTGGCAGGCCAAAATGGATTTTGATAAAGGCATAGCTCTTAGCTATTCAGATTACCTATCTGGTGGCGGGCGCATGGGAGAGCGAAATTAAGATGAGCCAAGCCATAGAAAGCGATGATAATTGGAACATTATAATTACATCTAAGCGTAAGTTATTAGATTTACGCTTAAAAGAGGTTTGGCATTATAAATATCTTATTTGGCTTTTTATAAAAAGGGATTTTGCGGTTGCCTATAAGCAAACTATATTAGGTCCCTTATGGTATGTTCTTCAGCCTCTAGCGTCTACAATAATGTACGCCTTTGTTTTTGGCGGGCTTGCAGGCATTGGCACAGATGGAGTTCCCTCTCTATTGTTTTATTATGGTGGCAATATGTTATGGACATATTTTACATCATGCTTAAACAGTGCAGCGAGTACTTTTTCTGCTAACTCTAACATATTTAGCAAGGTCTACTTTCCGCGTCTTACCGTTCCCATATCCACAACCATAGGGCACGTTGTAAAGCTTGGCATACAAGCTGCCATGTTAGCGTGTTTTTACATATATTATTTAATAATAGGGCAGGGCGTTCATCCTACTTGGTATGCCTTGCTCATCCCCCTTTTAATTCCCTGGATAGGTGCTATGGGCACAGGCTTAGGGCTTATAATCTCATCCCTTACTACTAAATATAGAGATTTGAATATGCTTTTAAGCTTTGGACTTTCTCTTGCCATGTATGCCACCCCTATAGTCTATCCGCTTTCTCAGGCTCCAGAAAAATATAAATGGATTTTCTATATTAACCCCATGAGCGCGCCTGTTGAACTTTGGCGCATGTGGCTTTATAATGCAGGCTCTTTACCTGTAGAAATGTCTATAATTAGCCTTTTAATGACGGTGGTGTTTTTGTTTTTTGGCTTGATATTATTTACGCATAACGAAAGGACTTTTGTTGATGTAATCTAGGTAATGAATATAAAGGAGTTTTTATGAATGTATCAATAATTGGCACAGGCTATGTAGGGCTTGTTTCTGGCACTTGTTTTGCAGAAATGGGTAATCATGTTTGGTGCATTGATATAGATAAAACAAAGATAGATAATCTTAACAAAGATATTATTCCCATTTATGAGCCAGGTCTTGAAGAGATGGTAAAAAGAAATCATAAAGAAGGAAGATTGCATTTTACAAATGATTATCACACTGCAATTCCAGAAAGCGATATATGTTTTATAGCCGTAGGCACTCCTCCCGGAGAAGACGGTTCTGCAGACACACAATATGTTTTAGAAGCGGCAAGAAGCATTGCAAAAGAAATGACAGGCTACACAATAGTTGTGGATAAGTCCACCGTGCCTGTTGGCACTGCCGAAAAGGTAAAGTGCGCCATAAACGAAGTCTTAAAAGAGCGTTCTAACACAGCAGGCATAGAGTTTGATATTGTTTCTAACCCTGAGTTTCTAAAAGAAGGCGTTGCAGTAAACGACTTTATGCGCCCTGACAGAATCCTTATAGGAACTGATAGCGAGAGGGCAAAGCACATGATGCTTAGCCTATACAGGCAGTTTACAGAAAATGAACACCTTATCATAACCACAGACATTAAATCTGCAGAGATAACTAAGTATGCTGCTAATGCCATGCTTGCTACAAGAATTAGCTTTATGAATGAGATAGCGGCTCTATGCGATAAAGTTGGTGGGGACGTAAAGGCTGTTAGACAGGGCATTGGTAGCGATAAGCGCATAGGTATGAGTTTTCTATATGCTTCGTGCGGCTATGGTGGCTCTTGCTTCCCAAAAGATGTAAAGGAGCTAGTTCAAGCAGGTAAAAGGTGCGGACTTGATATGCGCATTGCCTCTGCTGTAGAAGACGTAAATGAAGCGCAAAAGCATTTAATTTCTAAACGCATATTTTCAAAATACGGAAGCAATCTTCAAAACCTAACCTTTGCAGTATGGGGGCTTTCTTTTAAGCCTCAAACTGATGATATGAGAGAGGCTCCTTCCATAGCTATAATTACGGATTTGGTTAAAGCGGGTGCTCATATAAAGGCTTATGACCCAGAAGCTTATCCCATGACAAAAAAATACCTAGCGCATATTCCTCAAGAGAACATAAGCTATGAAAAAACTATGTGGGATGCCTTAAAGGAAAGCGATGCCCTCATTCTCATTACAGAATGGAAGCAGTTCCGCTCCCCAGACTTTGCTAAAATAAAGGAATTATTAAAAGAGCCAGTGATTTTTGACGGTCGCAATCAGTATGACCCCATGCAAATGAAAGAGCTAGGCATTGAATTACATTGTATCGGCAGGGGGTGCATTTAATCTATGGAACAAAAAACTGTCCTTGTTACAGGTGGGGCGGGCTTTTTAGGTTCCCATCTGTGCAAAAAAC
>CAJOPO010000421.1 GCA_905236315.1 uncultured Treponema sp. | reverse complement strand
ACTATTCGAGCGCGACAGGCGTTCTAGTATCAGTGCTGCTAAAAGAGAAGGCAGAATGGAAGGTAGAGCAGAGGGCAGACTTGAAGGTAGCATGACAAGAGCAATAGAAAGTGCACAGAAGATGCTTGCCGATGGGATTCCTGCCACACAGATTGCAAAGTGGACTGGGCTTTCTGCAGAGGAGATTTCTCGACTGTAGCGACATTGAATAGAACTTAGACGGTAGTAGATAGAAGTTAGTAGTAAAAAGCCTATGGCACACTTTTATAAGTATGCCATAGGCAGAAAGCCAGTTTCAAACTATAACAGACTTTTTGAAACTAGTTCTATACTTTTTCAAGTATAAATTGCACGCTTCCTCCATACTGAGGTTTGCATACAATCAGGAGGCCTAAATACATAAGTTCCTCGCCACTAATTATGGAACCTTCTGGAACTGCATTAAACTCTGAAGCAGGCATATCAAAATTAATAGCCCTTACCATTTGTTGCAAAGTTAAACTACTAGAATTATGAATAACGTAATTTGCTTTTTTATCTAATCCTTGTAATTTTATTAAATCTGTAGAACAATTACTTTCTGCAAAATTCCAAACTAGTGTTACTACCGCTTGATTCTTATCTTTTGAAACTAATTCCCAAGCACAATAATCATCAGCTTCTGCTTTAGCAGCTTTATTCCAAGGACTTTCTATTCTATACAAATCACCAAACTGAACTGTATGCCTTATCTTTTTATATAATTCCACCTGCTCTTTTATTTCTTCTAGCTCTGGAGCAGAAAGTTTGTTTAAGTCTAATTCATAACCATAGGTGCCTGCCATAGCAACATGAGAACGCTGGGCTAATGGCGTAATACGCCCTACTTGATGATTAGGAACTGCAGACACGTGGCAAGACATAGCACTAGAAGGATATGCTATGGAAGTTCCAAATTGAATAGGCAACCTAGAAAGAGCGTCTGTGTTATCACTAGTCCAGGTCTGAGGCATATAGTACAACATTGCAGGGTCAAATCTACCACCGCCACCAGAGCAAGATTCAAACAAAATATCTGGGAAACGTGTAACTAAAGTTTCCATTAAACGATATAGTCCAAGATAAAAACGGTGAGATGTCTTTTGCTGCTCTATTGCACTAACGCAAGAAGCAACTTCTGTAGGACTTCTATTAAAATCCCATTTTACATAATCAATACTTGCGCTAGACAAAACCTTGCTTAATGCTTCAATGAGGTAATTAACTACATCATCACGACTTAAATCTAATACAAGTTGATGACGACCTAAAGTACGTCCTCTGCCTTCTATATGCAAAGCCCAATCTGGATGAGAGCGATACAAATCACTATCTGGCGAAATCATCTCTGGCTCAAACCAAAGACCAAACTTCATTCCTCTCTTATGGATTCCGTCTGCAATTTCTTCAAGACCACCTGGTAATTTTTGTTTATTAACAATCCAATCACCTAAAGAACAGCGGTCATTATCTCGCTTACCAAACCAACCGTCATCAAGAACAAATAGTTCTATGCCTTCTTTTGCGGCAGTATCGGCTAAGCTAAACAATTTTTCTGCATTAAAATTAAAATAAGTTGCTTCCCAGTTATTAATAACTATGGGTCTATCTCTATCACGCCACTTTCCACGACACAAATTAGAACGATATAAATCATGATAAATGCGGCTCATTTCTCCTAAGCCGTTTTGAGTGCGCACCATTACAACTTCTGGAGTGCAAAATGTTCCTCCACCCTTTAGATTCCAATCAAAATTATAAGGATTAATGCCTAGCTGCACACGGCTCATATTAAATTGGTCAACTTCTACCTGTGCTGTAAAGTTGCCACTATATACAAGATTAAATCCAAAAACTTCACCACTAGTTTCACAAGCATTATCTGAAAGCAATGCAATAAAAGGATTTTGCTGGTGGCTACTCATACATCTTCTGCTTTCTACGCCTTGTAAACCAGGTACTAAATCACGAGTTATAACATGGCGTTCCCTTGCATGCGCTCCAGAAAGCTGTAGCAAGGAATACCTAGAAGAAGCAAAATCCACACTAGCACTCATTATCTTTTGTAAAGAAAGAGGGACATCTTTATAAATGCCTGTTGTCTTGCCTGTATTACAAACTTCTGTATGACGACAAATAACATCAATATTATTCCAAACAGTATAAAACAAAGTGACTTGTAAACCTGTTAAAGAATCATATAAATCAATTTCTAGGGTATCTGCATCGCTATCTTGATTAACATACGTAGCAGGCAAATCTTTTAAGGGCTTCTTTCCCACGTAAATGCGGTGTCCTGCATATAAGAGTTCACAAGCAATCGTTCCGTCTGCACTCTTTGCTTCTATTGCAGACATTCTAAAATCTGAACGTGCAGGAATTGGGAATTCACACTGCTGGGTATCTAAAGAAAAATCAACTTTATCATGTAGTTCTTCTGGAACAGGTGCAAATGCGCGGTCTATCATTGGCATAACACAATTTCCTGACCATGAAGAGATTTTTGAAACCCATCCACCGTGCAACAAATAGCCATTAAAAATACGTATGATATATGTAGATGATGGAGTATTTAACAAGAAAACCTTTTTTTCTTCATCAAAACGAATGCTCATATTACCCTTCTAAAAAGTATTAAATGTCAATATTAGATATGTCAAGGAAGTAAAACTTCCGAACAAGTTTATTCTGTATAAAAATCTCTAAAACCATTTATTACAGATTTTAGGGAAAGGAGAAAGTTTTACCATGTAGAACTTTCTTCCCTTTCTAAGTAGCCACTTGTAAAATTAAAGCACTCTTACAAGTGGCATAAACTCTAAATCATTATCTATGTTTTATATATGGGAGCCTCTAAAAACTTCAGTTTTTAGAGGCAACTTTGAAAATGCGATGTTGTAAGTCGCGCTATTATAGCGACTT
>CAJOPO010000420.1 GCA_905236315.1 uncultured Treponema sp. | reverse complement strand
ATACCTGTAAAGCGTTCAAATTTATGATTAACATAGCGGTAGATTCCATTTTCTTGAAGACAAGTTAGCCATACTCTACCTGCCGTATCGCAATATAAACAATCTACAGTTATATTTTCATCTTCATAATCACTTAAACCAGCAGGTCGAACTATTTTTCCTAAAGGATTTATAAAAGCTACACCTCCCGCAGTTCCAATCCAAATATTTCCTTCTTTATCTTCTTCTATAGCTCTAATGGAATTGTTTGGAAGCCCTTCTGTCATTGTATATTTGATAACTTTTCCATTTTTAGTTATGCAAGAAATACCTTCATCATTAGCACCAACCCATATATTACCATTTGAATCTTGAAAAATAGAACGAGCAGAAACAAAGTCATATTTTGGGTCTGAATTATGATATATTGTTAAAAACTCTACTCCATCAAATCTTACAAGTCCATCATAGGTTCCTATATATAAATAACCTATATCGTCTTGCATTATATCTGTAATAGTGTTACCAGGGAGCCCGTCTGAGGCAGTCCATGCCCTACTTACAAATTCACTTAAAAAACTGTCTGACCTTTTGCTATCCTTTTCTTGTGAAAAGGCAAATGATAGGGTAAATATGATATAAACTTTAAAAATTAATTGTAGTATTTTTTTATTCATATCATAATTATAGCATAGATAGTTAAAATTATCTATTTAAATCTTGCACAACTTAGCCCTGTAATATTCATACTGCTTTTTATGTGTTATTACATACTTTCAAGGAATTCTAACATCATATTAGGAGAAAGAATTATGGGTTTTATTATATTGGATTCTAAGAAATCTTTATCGCCCGTCAAAAGAACATCAACATTATTGAACAGTGCATCACTAAAAACAGGAATATCTTTTTTATCACGAACTTGACCTAAAACTTGGTCTGTACTTTCACAAAAATTAAATGGTAATTTATGATAAAGCATATATACAATTTTTGCTTTATTAGGCCATTTTTGCTTCAACTTAGTCTTAAATTCTGAATCTACATATTGTGAAACTAAAATTTCATGTTTGTTTTCAAAAAGACATTCCAAAATTTTTCTAGTTTTACCACCGAAGACAAATGCTGAAATCAGAATATTTGTATCTAGCATAATCCGCATTTATAAGCCTAACCTAGATTTTCTGAATTCTGCTAAGTCAGCAATCATTTCTTCTTCGGAAGCCCAGCCTTTGTCGTCCTTGAACATTGCATTAATTTCATCAAATGTTGCCCTTATGTCATTTTTCTGTTTCTGCACAAGATACATTATAAAATCATCAACTTCTTGTTGTGCACTCTGCGTTAGTGTATCATAAAGTTTTGCTATAGCTTGTGGCATAAAGATACCTCCTACCTTTAATTATATCACATTTTTTTCAAAAAACAACAGCCATTTAGCCCTGTAATATTCATACTGTTTTGCCGCAATTTAAAAGCTTATGTGTCAAAACAAAGAAAAACCGCCACCCCTACTATGCACCCCAAAATAAAGCCTGCAAAAACATCGCTAGGATAATGGGCTGCTAAATATAAGCGAGAAAAAGCTATGCAAAAAGATAGCAATATAGCAAGTGCGCCATATAAAAGAGGCATAGATAGTAGAATGACTGTAGAAGAGGCAAAGGCATTTGAAGTATGTCCTGATGGGAAAGAAAAATCTCTTGGTTTTATGCCTATTACTTTTATTTCATTATATTTATTAAAGGGTCGTGTACGCTTAAATATGGGTTTTAAAATCAAGTTGCATAAAAAGGAACTTAGTGCTAAGGCAATTAAAATATTTTTCCAAAAATAATAGCCAGAACGCCATAAATATATAGAAAAAATTATCCAAACACAACTTGCATTTCCACAAAAAGTAAAAAATATCCAAAGCCATGTCCATATACGGCTTCTTAGTTTTTCTTGAATGAATAATAGAGTATTTTTATCTTTTTGTGTTATATACGTTAATAGATGCATATATGCTATTATATAGAAAAGAAATTGTGTTTTTCAATGGGAGATAGACGATAGTCACGGAAATCAATTTTCAACGTACACATATAAAAAAACAGCTTTCAGTCGTCTCTGCGGATTGAATCTGTCGATTACAAAATCGAGGGCTAGCCCTCTACACGCCACATTCGCACGCTTGCTACGAATGTGTGTGCTT
>CAJOPO010000419.1 GCA_905236315.1 uncultured Treponema sp. | reverse complement strand
TGTAAGTCGCGCTATTATAGCGACTTACAACTCGCAGGAACCTCGAAAAACTTTCTGAAAGGGAGTTTTTCGAGGTTCCCTATACTTGTTTATGAGTGTATACACGAAAGGGAGTAGAATATCATATAAACGGGGAGTATAACCTAATTAGATTTTAGTAGTAGATTTAATTAGAAAATATGGAATAGTTAAGTTAAGGAGAATGTAGGCTTCTAGGTAGGATTTTTTATGTATTGCTTGAAAAATACTTATGCTGATGTATATAATATATAATATATAATATAATCGAAAAAATTGCAAGACCATTGTTCACGGAAAGTGAGCGGGAGCTTGGGAAAACCGCTTATGAAGTAGAGTTTTTTCTCCCCTAAAAACAGGGGGTTCAAGGGCACTCACTTGAAAATTGATTCCCGTGTTGTTTTAACTAAAATGACTTTTATTAAAATTTTATTTGCAAATAAAATTTTTTGCATTATCTTATAAAAGTATGGATGCAGCAGCAAAAATGTTTACAGATCAGTTTCTCCGTAATTTTTGCGGGAAGTTTACCGCCCGTGAACTGAGCCGTTTCTTTTCTAGTATAGGAGTTCGTGCTTCTGCAAAAGAATGTGAGCAATTTTTAGAAAATTGTCCTTGGGTATTTGAGCTAGAAAATGGTGGGTTTATAACTAAGGCGGGGGCTTTTACAGGTCATATTTTTAGTATAAAGCCCACTACTGTGGAATATGAACAAAAAATGTTAATTCTAGGTGGACGTTGCATTCCTTTTGTTGATAGCGAAATACCCTCCCATGAATTATCATTACAAATAGATGATTATTTTTTGCCAACTAAGGTAGGCGTATTTGATAGCGACCTTGCTATAGATATGTTCTTACTTTATGGTGAAGAATACGCTCCGCAATATATAGCCTCTGACCCTGCTAATCAAGATATAGATTTTGTAAATAGAGATTTTGAACTTCCTAATAATGTTCATCTTACAGGTTTTGATATTTCCATCTTAATTGATGCCTATAAAATGAAAAAGGGAGACAGATTGCTATGTACGGTAAAAAATTGGGACGAGGGAATAATAGAGATAAAGGTAGTGCACGATGGGGAGAACTTCTTTGACTGCGGTTTAGATGGTAGCAAAAGGCTTTTATGGTATAAAAATCTTGAAGAGGCTCTTTTAGAAAGTTTTGAAACTATAGGTCCTTGTGGTACTATAGAAGAGCAACTAGGAACTGTGTTTTTTGAAAAATCTTTTGAACTTTCTACTGTTTATTGTGGTTCTGTAGAAGAATATTTAAGTAGATATTCAAAAAATATAGGCATAGAGCATTTTGGTGTAGAAACTCGCCTTTGGTATAAAGGCCATGAGGTGCCTGCTATTGGTAAGTGGAACTATGATGAGCTAGATATATTAGGAAACCTTATCCTTAAAGAAAATGTTGACCCTGTATATACAGTCCCTCCAGAAGTTATAGACCAGTATCTACAGAATATGTATTATCATCGCAAATCTTCATTAGAGGAACTTATTGAAGAGATATACCCCATAGATTATGTATTCCATAAAGATGAAAAAAAATATATAATTAATACATTAAAAAAGCGTAACGAAAAACTTTCTGCTAAATATAATTGGTTTGCAGACCAAAGTCTTGGACTTATACGTGAGCAAGCTTTGCTAATCTTTAAGGATGTAAATTATTTGGTATACAGAATAGATGCGCCTAGTCATTCTTTAAAGAATTTTCCACAGCAAGAACTTGTTGTGCTAACACAACTTTATAGTCATGTTTTTCGTATATTACAATCCATTGGTGAAGGTTTGTGTGCAGAAGATGAATACGAATCTTTGTTGCTTTCGTTGGACGGTATGAGGTGGAATTTAGAAGATATAAAAGAACCTCTAGAGAGCGCGCTTTCGGAGCAAGAGTTTTCAAAGTTTAAAGTTGTAAAACGAGGAGAAAAAAATGGGCATTGAAGATGATTTATATACACTAGTGCAGAGAGGGGGAGTCTTTTATGATATAGAAGGCGATAATCCTGCTGAAATATACAATAATTTGTGTTCTGTTATGCCAGTGCCTAGTGGGTGTAGTCGTAAAGAACTTCAGAAAGAATTAATGGAGAGGGAAAATGTTCTAAGCACGGCTGTAGGTAACGGAATTGCAATTCCTCACCCTAGAAAGCCTTTAATACAAGAGGACGCAGACGAGCGCATTGTTGTGTGTTTTCCTAAAAATAGTGTGGTGATGAGCACTCCTGATTCAAAAAAAGTATTTGTAATGTTCGTTCTTTTAACAAAAAATACACAATCACATTTGCATGTTCTTTCTTCGTTAGCAAAACTTATACACAATACAGAATTTAGAAAATTGCTTGAGTCAAAGCCTAGTAAAGAGCTATTGTTAGAAAATATAAAAAAATCCTTGCATTAAATGTAATCTAATTGTAAAATGATACTATAAAATGATAAAAGTTGATTTGTATCAAAAAATAACAATGATATAGAGAGGAAAAACATGGACACAAAAGGAATTGAAGCTGTTGCTCTTTCTATTCGTAGTCTTTCAATGGATGCCATTCAAAAAGCTAATTCAGGTCATCCTGGACTTCCACTTGGTGCTGCAGAACTAGCAGCTGTCTTATATGGTGAAGTAATGAAGCATAATCCTGCTGATTCAAAATGGGTGGATAGAGACCGTTTTGTTCTTTCTGCAGGACATGGTTCTATGTTGCTATATTCTATTTTGCATTTAGCAGGCTACAATGTTTCTATGGATGATATAAAGAACTTCCGTCAAGTTGGTTCTAAATGTCCAGGTCATCCAGAAGCTGGCGTTACAGATGGTGTAGAATGTACATCAGGTCCTTTAGGGCAGGGCGTTGCTAGTGCTGTTGGAATGGCTATAGCAGAATCTATGTTGGCAGCTCGCTTTAATACTGCAAAG
>CAJOPO010000418.1 GCA_905236315.1 uncultured Treponema sp. | reverse complement strand
TTGCAGCCATATCAGCATTTGTAAAAGATAAGTAGTTCTTTTTATATATTTGATAAATGTCATTAAAATTATTAACAACATTCTTTAGCATAATAGAAGCATTTTGCTTTTTTATATCAGAGCAAACAAAATTATAATAGCCCAAAAGTTTGCCATAAACTACTTGTTCACTATGCTCTGCATTATATGAAGCATTTGCATTTAAAAGTAATTTATTAATATTTTCGCTTTGTTTGTCTTGCTCAAATTGCAAAAGTTTTTCATAAATGTCATCAGCACTAAAGCCCTTAGCGATATAGCCATTGTAAGAATCTCTTATAACCTCTGGCACTCCACCAACTGGAGTTGATATAACAATAACAGTGTTTGCCAAAGACTCAGAAACTACGTTAGGATAAGATTCTCTCGTGCTACCAACTATGATTGCATCACTTTCTTCATACACCTGTGGCATATTGTCACAGTAACCATGAAAAATAATGCTATCCTGCAAGGCATTTTCTTGAACATAGTCCTTGCACATTTTGCCATAAGAGCCACCATCAGAACCATATATATCAAGCGAAGCCTTATAGCCTGCTAAAAGCAACTTATGAAAAGCCTTTATTACTTCTAATTGGTTTTTACCCTTATAGACACCACCTGCACAAATATATTTAGTATTTGTCTTTGATATAGTATCTTTTAAATGAGGATTAAGAACCACAGTCCTTATGCACGTTGCGTTTAAATGCAAAGCCTCTTTCCAAACCTTTGCCCAATACATAGAATCGCAAATCATATATTTAGGAAACACGTCTATATAATTTATGGAAAAGAAAGCTGGAAGAGCGGGATAAATATTCATTACATGAGGGATTTTTAGTTCGCGGGAAACTAATTCTACCACAGCGTTTATTTGAACACTGTGTAAAACATCAGGCTTAAAATATAAGATTATATTCTTTATAACATCATAATTATCTATTACAGAAGGAATATGAACTCCCTCTGTATATGAACAAAATGTATAGGGCAAAAGAAAGAGCAATATGCCATTTTCTGTACACATTTTGCGATATGCAGAAAGTAAATCATCTCCATACCTTGAAGAAAAACAGACAAAAACTTCATGTCCATTTCTCTTCATCAATATTGCTTGAAGCAGCAGTGTATTTGCTGCCCCACCAAAACCTTGCCCATTATCTAAAAAATACAAGATGCGCATTATGCCACCTCCTTATAAGAAGGCGCATAACTTAGTGTGGATAACTTAAATATTTCTTTATTATGAGTTACCCCCCCCCACTTACGTATAGTGTATTTATATACCCTATCGTATTCACTTACAGTTTGTGCTTCATTAAATTCCTGTAATGATTTATTACAACACTGCTTAGGTAAATCTTCATAATGATTTGAACACCATTCTATTCCTTCAGTTAGCTCTTCAATTTTGTATGGAGAAGCAAGGAAGCCTGTTTTTTTGTGTTCTACAATATCACGAGTGCCACCAGAATCAAAAGCAACCACAGGAACACCACAAGAAATTGATTCAAGGCATGTATAGGGTAGATTTTCAACTAAAGAAGGGCAAATAAATATATCACACATATTATATAACACAGAAAGAATTCTTGGATTAGAGATAAAGCCTGTAGCAAAGAAAGGTATGGAAATTTTAGAAGTAAACTCAGTCTTTGCATCTCCAAAGACTAGCAAAAAATACTTTTGAGACTCTTTAAGGTGCTGTAATGCCTTTAAGAGAAGAAAAGACCCCTTTACATTATTAGGAAGGTTTATCCCATAAGCGGCACCAAAGCCTAGTATAATTTTGTCATGGGGAAGACCAAAGGCATTTCGTCCGTATTCTTTTTTTGTTTGATAAAATATTTCATGCGGTATTATGTTAGGAACGACAAAACATTCTTTATTTCTAAATAGAGAACTTTTTTGTAAACAGTCTTTTTCCCAGTTGCTAGGCGAAATAAATATAATCTCTTTGTTAGAAAGATATTTACGCTTTTGCTTCCAAACTATACGGCAGAGGTCTATGCCTTGTGTGCTTGCAGGCTTATTTTTCTTGGTATACTCTTGGGTATATCGAACATCATTTTCTAAGACGTTTGGATAATGTTCTGCGCCACAAAAAGGCCAAGTATCGTGCATAGTCCATACGATTGGCTTTTTTATTTTCGCTATATCCTTGTTACAGATAACGCCACATATCCAATGTAAATTTACTATATCAAAATCAGAATTATTTATCCAGTTTATATCTGTTTGCGAATGGAAATTTTTACGATGTAGAATTGTATTTGTTGTTACAAATTTTCTTTTTAGACGCTGTGTAAGGAACTTTAAACTTTTTGACTTCCAAAAATTATCACATAGCTCTCGCCAAAAACGATAAAAAAAGCAGTGTCTTTTTTTAGGTAATTCTATTACATAGGGGCTATCAGATTTTTTATTTGGAACTCCTAAAACCGCCTCTATGCCATGCATGTTTAGGGCTTCTACAAGGCGTAAGCCCGCTATAGCCGCTCCACCACCAACATCAGAAACATTTACAATAAGCACTTTCATTATACAGCCTCCTTATAAGAAGGCGCATAACTTAGTGTGGATAACTTAAATATTTCTTTATTATGAGTTACCCCCCCCCACTTACGTATAGTAGTACCAGTTAATATGTCATATAACTTTTGCTTAACAATATCTTTTCCACAGATAGAAACCATGTGATTATGTATTTCTAGTGCAGACTGAATAGAAGAAGGTCTTTTCTCTATCATCTCATAAAGTTTTTGCTCAAAATTCTTTACGTCATAGCGGGGAACCACATACCCCTGCCTACCTTCTTCTATAAGGTGCTTTCCCACTCCAACGTCAAATGTTATTGCAGGTACACCACATAACAAGGCCTCTTGCAACATCATAGGGGCGGCATCTTCTATACTAGCACATAAGAATATATCAGTTTGTTGATAAAGATTAGCGAGGGCATTTACATCATCTTTAAACTGAAACTCTTCAAAGTAGATATTATTAAATCTATACTGCTTGAATATTTCATTTGGTAATGTTAGAAATCTAACTCTCTTGGTTAAACGTTTATCTAGATTGATTAATACGGCTAAAAGATAATTAAATCCTTTTCGGGGGTCTTTTACGTTATTCACATTAGAGAATAATGTTATATCTGTATGATTAATTAGTTCTGCAGAGAAAATATGCTCATCAATCGGATAATATAATTGATAATAACGATTAAAATGAACCATTGAGCTACGAGCAGAATCTAAATCATAATAGGAGCTAGAAAAAATATCCGCATTAATATATGTATAATTTACAGTCTTTGTCATTAGCTGATTATGCGATAGTAAACTACGCTTAATAGGCAAAGCAGAGCAGTCAAGACAATGTGTTTTAAATTCTTTACATTCCCATGCATAGTGGCAACCACCTGTAATTGGTTCCATATCCATCATAGAAAATATAAATCTAGCCTTCGTAGCTTCATATATATTCTTTATATCATACGAATTTATAAAATCACCAAGCCAATGAATAAAAACAACACTAACATCTTCTGTATCAATTTGCGAAAGAATATCAGGGACAAGGCCGTCTTCCTCACAGCCTCTAAAATCATAATAGCAATAGCGAAGTTTAGTTTCTCTCACTCGTAATAGATTTTCTGGTTCCTCTTTTGTTACAGAAATCTGTACAATAGAATCATCATTAAGGTTTGTTTTATTCTTTACATATAATGTTGAATCAAAGCCCATTTCTTGCATGAGTTTATGGTAGCGAACAGCCGCAATACCAGCACCGCCATTATCCATAGCAGAAAAATGAATGACCTTTGTTTTTTTACTTACCACATAGTTTATCTTTTCTGTAGTAAGGCTATGTTTTATTCCAAAGAATTCCAATGCTTTATCAATGACGTAATTTAAATCATTTTTCTGCATATTGTAATATAATGGTAGCCTAACCAATCTATCACTTTCTGCTGTAGTGTATTTATCTTCACCCACAAAGCGTCCAAATTTAATTCCTGCAGGAGCACTATGTAAAGGCACATAATGAAAAACACATAGTATATTATTGTTCTTCATAAAATCTATAAAATTAGTTCGCTCTGATAAGTCAGAACATTTTATATAATACATGTGTGCATTATGGACACATTCAGCAGGAATATATGGTAAATCAATAATATTTTTTTCTTGTAAAATCTTTAGGGCATTATTATAAGTATTCCATGTTTGCAGTCTATTATCATTTATTACATCTGCTTGCTGTAATTGCGCCCAAAGATATGCAGCATTTAGGTCACTTGGTAAATATGAACTGCCCCAGTCTACCCAATTATATTTTGCAACCTGTCCTCTAAAGAATTTTGAACGGTTAGTTCCCTTTTCCCTTAGGATTTCAGCACGCTCTATAGAAGATTCTTCATTTATTACTATTGCGCCACCTTCACCCATAGAATAATTCTTTGTTTCATGGAACGAATAACAGCCAAAATCTCCAATGGTTCCTAAATATTTGCCCTTATAAGTAGACATTACGGCTTGAGCAGCATCTTCAACAACTTTTAGCTTATGTCGCCTTGCAATATCCATTATTGTATCCATTTCACAAGCAACACCAGCATAATGCACACACACTATAACACGAGTCTTAGGAGTAATTGCAGCTTCTATAAGTTTTTCATTTATATTCATTGTATCAGGACGGATATCAACAAAAACTAATTTTGCGCCCACTAACGCAAAGGCTGTCGCTGTAGAAGAAAAAGTATAGCTTGGAAGTATTACTTCATCGCCTGCTTGCAAATCACAAAGCCATGCTGCCATTTCTAATGCAGCCGTTCCGCTTGTAGTAAGCATTACTTTTTTTGCATTGAACCTATTTTCAAGCCATTCATCGCATTTCTTTGTAAAAACACCATCTCCGCAAATCTTGTGGTTTTCAGAGGCTTGATACATAAAGGAAAATTCTGTTCCTAAAAAAGGAGGAACATTAAAGTGGATTAATGAAGATGACATTATGCAGCCTCCTTATAAGAAGGTGCATAACTTAGTGGGCCTAACTTAAATATTTCTTTATTATGAGTTACCCCCCCCACTTACGTATAGTAGTTATTACTTTATCGACTTCTTTATCAGTAATTGCTGGACTCATAGGCAAACTTAACTCCTCGTGATTTTTATTCACTTTCTCTGCAAAAGTCAAACGGTCTGCAAAAATACAATCAATATTTATTATCTTTCCTTTGTACTTTTGTGCCACTTTGTCTCGGACTTCATCATAAATATAATTCATTGT
>CAJOPO010000417.1 GCA_905236315.1 uncultured Treponema sp. | reverse complement strand
TGTATATGCTCCACAGCACTCATTGCGCTGTGCATAGATAACTGGAGTTGCACCTATAGCTTTTATAAAATCTTCAATTATTTGGGGATTCTCTGGGTCATCAAATTCTAGCACGCTACCAGGTCTAAGCAAAAGACAACCGTAATACGCTCCTATTTTCTTACCCTTTAATGGATTTTTAACAGCAGCTTTTACATTATCCCAACCTACTACATCTCGTAAAATTTCAAGATAATGAAGTACCTTTGTTTCTCCGTGATAGCTAATATTATCTTGTGCAAGATAATTATTTGCTTTTAAGATAACATTTTCGTCTGTTTGCATATCGTGATTCACTTGCTTTATTACATTATAACAAGCGGAACACAAAGTGACTAAATCCTTTCCGTCCTTTTGTGCATCTGCAAGAGCACGCACAGAAGACAACTTTGTAGCAATTTCATCAGAAGCAAGAGGATATTCTCCGCCACAACATTGCCACTCAGGGATTTCGTCAAGCACAAAGCCTAATACTTCTGCGGAAGCACGTGCATAATAATCAAGGTCTAGAGCCTTGTTTTTTAACGTACATCCAGGAAAGTAGGCATAGTGTTTGGTATTCTCCATAAACTACTTCCTCTTTAAAAATATAAGAAAACCGAGCCAAAAGCACAGCCTTCTTCTGGTTCGTTCAATTCATCATAATGATACGCTAAATCATTTGTTCGGGATGGAACACCTCGTCAAATTTCTCTGCCGTTAGGAATCCTAATTGTACGCAGGCTTCTTTTAAGCTAATATTCTTTTCGTATGCTAAATGAGAAGTCTTTGCAGCGTTTTCATAGCCAATATAAGGATTTAATGCAGTAACCAACATAAGAGAATTATGTAAGTTGTAGTGCATTTTTTCTTTATTAGCAGTAATTCCTACAGCACAATTATTATTAAAACTAACTATAACCTCTGCTAAAAGGCGTACAGATTGTAAGAAGTTATACGCAATCACAGGCATAAATACATTTAATTCAAAGTTACCCTGACTTGCAGCAAAACCAACAGCTGCATCGTTACCCATAACTTGAACTGCAACCATAGTCATTGCTTCACACTGTGTAGGATTCACTTTGCCTGGCATAATAGAAGAGCCTGGTTCATTCTCTGGTATATGGATTTCTCCTAAACCATCGCGAGGACCAGAGGCAAGCCATCTTACATCATTTGCAATCTTCATTAAATCTGCAGCGAGTGCCTTTAATGCTCCATGTGCAAAGGTAATTTCGTCCTTACTTGTAAGTGCATGGAATTTATTAGGAGATGTAACAAAGTCTTTACCAGTTAAATCACTTACTTTTTTTGCAACTAAGGTATCAAAACCCTTAGGAGCATTTAGTCCTGTACCAACTGCAGTACCACCTAAAGCTAACTGCTTAAGGTAGGGGAGGGTAGAAGTAAGCATTTCTTTATCTCTTTCTAAAGAACTTCTCCAACCTGATATTTCTTGACTAAATGATATAGGAACTGCGTCTTGTAGGTGAGTGCGTCCTGATTTTACAATGCCTTCGTTTTCTTTTTCCAACTTCTTAAATGTATTTACAAGTAAATCTATAGCAGGAAAAAGTTTATCCTCTAATTCTACAACGGCTGCAATGTGCATTGCAGTAGGGAAGGTATCATTAGAAGACTGGCTCATATTAATATCATCATTTGGATGGCACAACTTTTTACCAGCTATTGCATTTGCTCTGTTTGCAATAACTTCATTAGTATTCATATTGCTTTGTGTGCCACTTCCCGTCTGCCAAACTACTAAAGGAAAGTTTTCGTTTAACGTACCTGCTATAACTTCATCACAAGCCTGTGTTATTACAGCAAGTTTTTCAGAAGTCATTTTCTCTGGCTTTAATTCATTATTAGCCAAAGCAGCGGCTTTCTTTAAATAACCAAATGCCTTTGTTATTTCTCTTGGCATAGTTTCTATACCTACGCCAATAAGAAAGTTTTCATGACTACGTTCAGTTTGAGCTCCCCAGAGTTTATCTGCGGGAACTTTTACTTCGCCCATGGAATCATGTTCAATACGAAATTCGCCCATTAATATTATACCCCTAGAAATTTAATTGACCAATAACTTCTTTTAAGCAGTCTGCGCTATGCTTTAGAGATTCTACTTCTGTATCTAGTAGTGGTGGAACAAGGCGACCTGTAATGCCATTTCTACCAATTACAGCGGGAATACTTAAACATACATCGCTTATGCCATATTCGCCATTAAGCATTGTAGAGATTGTTAATACAGAGTCAGTATCATAAGTAAGAGCTTCACAAAGATGAGCAGTTGTAACACCAATGGCATAATTTGTTGCTTTCTTTGCCTTTATGATAATACCACCTGACTTTCTTATATAATCTTCTACGTCATCTTTATTAAATGAAGGAAGATTTCCACCTTCAAAAGATGAAGGATAGCTATCTACAGGAATAGAGCCGATATTTGCTAAAGACCATGGCACAAAAGAGGAATCTCCATGCTCACCAAATACATAACCGTGTACATTTTCCTGTGCTACCTTATAAGTTTCTGCAATTCTAGCGCGGAAGCGTGCTGTATCAAGCATTGTTCCTGTACCAAAAATACGATTTGCTGGTATTCCTGAATATTTTACAAATTGATATGTCAAAATATCTACAGGATTAGCAACAACAACATAAAGAGCGTCTGGAGCAGCCTTTGTTATTTCTGGAATAATTGATTTTGTTATGTTTACATTGGTCTGTGCCAAATCTAAGCGAGTTTGACCAGGCTTTCTTGCAACACCAGAAGTAAGAACAACAATGTCAGAATCCTTTGCATCAGAATAGTCGCCATCATGAATATATACAGGACTTACAAAAGGAGTACCTTGACGAATATCCATGGCTTCTCCCATGGCACGGTCCTTATCAATGTCAATCAATACAATTTCTGACGCAATCTCTTTTAGAGTGAGTGCAAATGCTACAGTTGAACCAACTTGCCCCGCACCTATAATAGTAATCTTATTTGTATTAGCCATACAAAATCTCCTAAAACAGCCACATTTTTAGCCTGATATGGTATTTCTTATGCTAGATTTTTTATGTCTTTAGCATAAGTTCTTTGCCTTTTACAGCCCTTCCTATTATTATAAATCACTTTTTGCTAATTGTTAATAGCAGAAAAAAAATAAAAATTTGAATTTTCATCTAAAAATGCCTATATTGTTTAATTTTGTGAAAATTTGTTCAGAATGGATTTTTTATATAAATATATGATTATACAACTTAAGTATTATATGCTTGTAAAGTTACGGCTTGAAGGGAGAGGAGAATACCTTTCCTAAAAGCAGCTAAAAACCTTCTTGAAATTTAAAAATCCTAGCCTAATGCTTAACGTCACGCATTGCCGTACGTTTCGACACGTAGCCTAACGCTTGAAGTCACGCATTGCCGTACATCTCTACACGTAGCCTAAGGCGTGAAGTCTTGCATTGCCGTACATCTCTACACGTAGCCTAAGGCGTGAAGTCTTGCATTGCCGTACATCTCGAAGCGTAGCCTAACGAACTTTTACGCTGCAAATTCCACAATGGCAACTTCGGTTAAGGCTTCTTTTAGTTTTGTAACAATTTCTTCGATTTTCGCGACTGTTTTCCCAGAATACGAAACTTCGCCACACTGCAAGCATTTATGACACGGCACATTTTTGATGATGATGAAATGCCCATCAATATCAGTCATATAATTCGAGAGTGATTCGTTCATTTTTCCTTCGCAATAAGAGCACTTCATTTGTCCGCCTCTTTTTTCATTCTAAAATCTTCGCTCGCTATGCACGGCAGAACTCCACATTCACATTCTGAAACATATTGTTTTCCTGTTCGCGCGGAATGCAGTATTGCGCGAGGAATTCGCCGACTTTCAAGCCTTTCTCTTTCGCATACTTAGTGGCAATTTTCTACTCCTTAAAATAGCCGAGATTTTCGTTGCCAGCGACAAGCACCCATTCGCCTGCGTGGTCTTTTATAAGGGAACCTCGAAAAACTCCCTTTCAGAAAGTTTTTCGAGGTTCCTGCGAGTTGTAAGTCGCTATAATAGCGCGACTTACAAC
>CAJOPO010000416.1 GCA_905236315.1 uncultured Treponema sp. | reverse complement strand
GCTAGTTACACCAATATCATCTGAACCCTTAATAGAAAAAATAGAATCATATTCCTTACTAAAAAATCTTGATTGCTATGTTGTTAGCCACATGGATATATTGCAATGGGATATTGACCGCATAGCAGAATCAAATGTACCTTTTGAAATTACAAAGGGAAGCGTTCCAAAGATTCCTAAAATCATT
Source organism: uncultured Treponema sp. (assembly GCA_905236315.1). Classification (GTDB taxonomy): domain Bacteria; phylum Spirochaetota; class Spirochaetia; order Treponematales; family Treponemataceae; genus Treponema_D. Next base: position 4,543 of record CAJOPO010000416.1, on the reverse strand, counting down.
CACTACTTTTGGTTTAGCAGAGACCCATATCCTCCAAAGGTAGAAAAATGTATAGAAAGCTGGCATAAATACTGCCCCGATTATGAATTTAAAAAATGGGACTTAACAAACTATAAAACAGATTGCGTTTTTGCAAATCAAGCTCTACAAAGAAAAGACTGGGCATTTGCCTCTGACTTTGGCAGAACTGATGTTATATATCGTTATGGTGGCATTTATCTTGATACTGACGTTGAATTAATAAAACCTCTTGATGACCTCTTGTATGATGATGGTTTTATGTGCTTTGAAAGCATAAGCGGTGTTGACCCAGGTTCAGGCTTTGGTGCACAAAAAGGAAATCCTATAATAAAAGAGATTTTAGATAAATATAATAATGCCCAATATCTAAAAGCAGATGGTACCATAAACAGAATGAATATTGTATACACATATACAGATGTGCTTGTTGAACATGGCTTAAAGAAAACTGGAACCTATCAAATAGTAGACGGAATAGCCTGTTATCCACCACTTGTGTTAAGTCCATACAGCTATATGACTGGCAATTTATCAGTATATGAAAAAACTTATGCAATTCATCATTGGGTTTCTGCATGGATTTCTAAAGAACAAAGAGAAACTATGGACAAAAGAAAAAGCCTATTCTCAAATTATGGTAAATAAGGCGGAGTAATCACTATGAATGTTATACAAATAATTCATCACCTATCCTATGGAGATGGAATGTCTAATACCCTATTTATAATAAACAGAGTTTTAGATAAATTTAACATTACACACACGATAATAACGTTAGGTTGTGATAGTCGCATAGAAAGAAAAGATATTATTGTTCTAGATAATTTTAATAATTATAAATTCTCAGACGATGACCTCGTTCTATATCATTACGGAGTCGGCGGGGAATTTAACATTTGTGCAGAAAATCTTAATTGCAAAAAAATATTAGTATTTCATAATGTTACATATCCTCATTTATTTAGAGAGTGGAATTATAATTCATATCAAAGATGTCTTGCTGGTGAGGAAGACATTAAATATACAAAAGATAAATATATTTATGCTATTACCTTATCAGAGTTTTCAAAGCAAACACTCATAAGTGCAGGCTGGGATAGTAGCAAAATATCCATTTTTCCTTTATATGAAATACCCAATATTGATTCTGATTATGACAAAGAAACATTTGAAAAATATAATGATGGAAGTATAAATTTCATTTTTACAGGACGTATTTCTCCACATAAGAAAATAGAAGATGTAATCAATATTTTTAATTTTTACAACAAAAACCAAAACAATAAATCAAGGCTATTTCTTGTAGGAAGTTTTGACTTAGAAAATTACAAAAGAGCCTTAGATGATTACATAGCAGATAATCATATAAATAATGTAATATTTACAGGACATGTAAGCAATGCCTCAAGAAATGCGTATTATCGTCTATCTGATATTTTTATATGCACTAGTGAACATGAAGGCTTTTGCATTCCCATACTAGAAGCTTTTCAAAGAAAGATACCAGTTATTGCCTATAACACAACTGCCCTCCCTGATACAATGGGAAATGCGGGTATTCTAGTAAATAGTAAGGCTCCAGAGCTTGTGTGTAAAGAAATTGTTAAACTATGCTCTGATAATTCATATAAGCAAAGCATTATAGAAAAACAATTAAACAGATTAAAAGAAATGACTTTAGAAGCACACAAAGATGAATTTATAGAATGTTTAAAAATGTGCTTTTTATTGCCAAAAATAAATCAAACTAGTCAAAACACACAATTACTAAAAGTGCCAGTTTTAGTTTCCACACAAAAGCAATCTCCACTACTACAAGATAATTTTATTAATATTATAAAACAATGTAAAAATAATGGTATTGTTTTATATGGATATGGAAAAGTTGGAAAGCAAATGCTTTCCTACCTTGATTCTATGCAAGATGTGAATATTGTAGCAGTTTGCGACAACAATAGTGAAGAACTACAAGCAAATGAATATACTATTATTTCCCATAATCAAGCGGTAGAAAACTTTCCAAATGCAGATTATTTAATAACAGTACAAAAGGATTTTTTAGAAATTGTTTTTGCATTAAAAAATGATGGCATTGCAGATGAGCATATAATTCTATATGACAGCATTAGACACACATTGCAGATGAGGGGGGGGGGCAAATGTATAGTAGAATTAATATATTTGCTTCTAAAGCAAGTGAGTGAAAAGGTTTTGTACAAATATCTTTATCTTTAATTAAATGAAAAATATCTGCGTTGTTATTCCTATATATAAAAAAGAACCTACTAAAGATGAAGTTTTTTCCATTAAGAATGTAATAGAAAAATTAAACAGTTTAGATATTTATTTTATTGCGCCACGTAATTTATGTATGAAAAACTACATATTTGGAACAGGCATAAAGATAAAATCATTTTCTAAAAAATATTTTAAAGACATATACGGATATAACAACCTAATGCTAAAGATAGGTTTTTATAGAAAGTTTAGGCAATATGAGTATATACTTATTGTTCAGCCTGATGTATTAATTTTACGTAATGCAGAATATTTACTTAACCTTATAAATAAATATAAATATGATTATTATGGTGCACCTTGGAAACATACATTTTATAAAAATGCCTTTGATTTTACATTCTATAAAAAAGGCTTAAAAAAGTTTACTCCACTTTTTAATTTTTTTAATTTAAAAGCAGAGTTATGCATGGTAGGAAATGGAGGTTTATCATTAAGAAACACAAGAGCAACAATAAGGTTATTAAGACACTATTTTTTTTATAAACTTCTGTGGGGTGCGCAAGAAGATTGTTTTTATTCATACTTTGGAACAAAATATAAACATTTTTCTATTGCAACAAAAGATGTCGCTTCTTTATTTTCTTGGGAAGAAACAGCAACAACTTTTCTTCATTATCAAGAGCTTCCTTTTGGAGTGCATGCATGGACAAAGTTTTTCCCTGACATAATGAGTTATTTTAATATCATAAATAAAGACTACTGTTATTTTAAAAATATATTTGAATATAAACTTGGAACGAAGATTTATTTTACAAGAGAGAACTATAATGCTTCTCCTTATATTTTATCTGGAATTTGCAATATAGAAGAAGATGGTACTTGGATAGAAGATAAAAACGCTATATTTGCTTTTAAGATTAATAATAGCCAAACGAAGATTTCTTTTGTGCATATAAAATTTACACTAAAGCAAATCTATAATATATATCAAGTTATAGATATATATGCTAATGAAAATTATATTACTAGACAAATAATTTTTAGTGATGAAAATACATTAGAATTTGATATACCCTTTACACCAATAATATATTTACACCTAATGTTTTTAACTTCAAAGCAAGTAAATAGTTCAGAACAAGAATTTGATACAAGAACTATAAGTATTTATATAACATCTTTAACTATCACGGAATCAAATATCCAATTGAACTATAACAATGCTATCCAAGATTTTACTTTTTATTTATACGGTGCAGGAATAGTTGCAAAACGATGTCTTTTAGCAATAAAAAATAACTATTTTTCTCCTAAAGCGTTGATAGTAAGCACTAAAACGCAAGATAATGCAGAGTTATTAGGTATTCCGATTATCTCTATTGATGAAGTAAACGATAAAAATGCAAAGATATTTATTGCCACAGGCAAAAAAAATCACGAGGATATTATAAGAACTCTTAAAGAAAAACAGTTTACAAACTTTTCTGTACTGTTTTAGTTTATAGCATCAAAACTTGAACAATGAATTATTTATTTTTTCTATATAGTGCTTTTTGCAGGCTATAAGTATTTCTTTACTATTCTCTAGTTGCAATTCATAGGCTTGTTTTATTATTTTCTCTAAAACAAAATAAACCTTTTGTAGAGAATCAAAACTTTCTTTTTCTGTCTTACCTTCTGCAAACACTTTGTTAAATGTATCTATTTCTTCTATCTCTAAAGTAAAGCCATTACTTAATATAGCCTTTTTTTGTATTTCTGCAAACTTCTTTTTTCTGTTTTCAATATTATTTGCACGCACCCTTGCAGATTCATTATTTTCTGAATATCTCCAGTGCAATAAAACATCATTAAGATTCGCAATTTTGCCATATTGCGAACAGTCAACCCAAAACATATAATCTTCCATACCAAAGCCGTTATTCTGATATAATATGTTATGTTGCTTTATAAAAGAATTTCTAAACATTGTAGATCCATTAGCAACTGGGTCATAAAACATCAACTCCGCTTTTACTCTTAAGGGATTAACCCAAGGATTATTTGTCTCCCATAAAATCTTATCACCATCAAATGCAGAATAAGCTGAACCAACAACATCTATATCACTATGTTCTTGTAGAAAGTCTACCTCTTCTTCTAACCTCGTAGGAACGGCTATATCATCATGGTCCATTAGGGCTATATATTCTCCCCTTGCCTCTTTTAAGCCCCTATTCCTGCTATATGATATGCCCATATTCTTTTCGTTATCTATTATTCTTATACGGCTATCTTTTAT
>CAJOPO010000415.1 GCA_905236315.1 uncultured Treponema sp. | reverse complement strand
TGTTAAAATGTTCTTTTCTTTTATTTATTCTAACACAGGTTTTGAAATCTAGAGTGTCCTATTTGTTTCTTGGAATAGACACACATATCTAAAAAAATATTTCAATGGTGTAATATCTTATTTTTACCCCTTTACGCAAATTGTGTTTTGTCATAAAATAGAGTACTTATGGAATTTACACAAGAACAAATAGACGCACTATCAGTAAATGAAGTTGAAATTATGAAAAAAATAGCAGCAGAATTGAACATACAGATGTTCCAAGTAAGTGCTGTTATTAGTTTAGTACAGGAAGGTTGTACCATACCGTTTATTTCCCGCTATCGTAAAGAAAAGCACGGCTCTTTAGACGAAGTACAGGTTAGAGAATGTGACCACCTATTTACTTCATATAAGAATCTTGAAGAACGCCGCATAGAGATAATAAAAGGCATATTTAATCAAAATAAACTTACAGAAAGCCTTTATAATGCTGCAATGGGGGCAAAGACCATTACAGAACTAGAAGATTTGTGGGCACCATTCAAGAAAAAGAAAAAGACACGCGGTATGCTTGCTGCAGAAAAAGGACTTGAACCTTTAGCAGATGCCATGCTTGAATTAGACGATGCTGCAATCGAAGAAAAGTCTAAAGAGTTTATAAAGACAGACGCGGCAGAGGAAACCTTAAATGTGCCAACGGTAGAAGACGCGCTAAAAGGTGCGCAAGATATTATTGCAGAGCGTGTTTCCCAAGATACAAATAATAGAGAAGAACTACATAATTTGTATATGAGTACAGGAACAATAGTAACAAAGGGTATTGTTCCCGAAGGCCAAGACGCAGAAACTGCCGAAAAAACTTCTACATATAAGATGTACTGGGATTATTCAGAACCTCTTAATCAAGTAAAACCACACCGCATACTTGCTATTAACCGTGCAGAAAAAGAGGGAGCCTTAGAGGTTACTCTTGATGTTAATGTTGATGACGCTGTAAGCACAATTCAAAAGAAAACTAAAATCAATAATAAATACTATAAGGCTGCCATAGAAGATGGCATTGTACGCTTGCTTTCTCCTGCTGTTTTGCGCGAAATACGCAGTGATGAGTTTGATGAAGCTGATGAACACGGCATTGGTGTCTTTAGCGAAAACTTAAAGAATCTTTTGATGACGCAGCCTATAAAGGGCAGCCGTGTCTTAGGTGTTGACCCCGGTATTCGCACTGGTACAAAGTGTGCAGCCTTAGATGAAACAGGTAAGTATTTAGGATACTTCCTCATAAAGCAGGTTTCCGCTCCAGAGGAAGCCTATAATGCACTAAAACTTGCTATAAAAAAGTATGACATTCAAGTGGTTGCTGTAGGAAACGGAACTGGAAGTCAAGAAGTGCAAGCTATCGTAAGCAAGGTGATTAGCGATAATTATCCTGATGTCCGCTACACTGTAGTGGATGAAAGCGGGGCTTCTGTGTATAGTGCAAGTGATATTGCACGCGAAGAATTCCCAGACCTTGATTTAACAATTAGGGGAGCTATAAGCATGGGGCGCCGCTTACAAGACCCTCTTGCAGAACTTGTAAAAATAGACCCTAAGTCTATAGGTGTTGGTTTATATCAGCATGATGTAAATCAGAAAAAGCTTTCTGATACTTTGGACGAAGTGGTCGGTAGCGTTGTAAACCAAGTGGGTGTAAACTTAAATACAGCGTCAGCTTCTTTGCTAAAGTATGTTTCTGGCATTAATTCTAGTCTTGCAAAAAAGATTGTTGCATATAGAGATTCTAACGGTAAGATTACCAGCCGCGAAGACTTAAAGAAAGTGAGTGGTTTAGGTCCTAAGGCTTATGAACAGTGCGCAGGATTCTTAAAGATACCAGAAAGTTCAAATCCTTTAGATAATACTTGGGTTCATCCTGAAAACTATGAAGTTGCTAAGGAAGTGCTTCCTTTAGTTCAGAATAAAGAGAAGATAACGGCTGACTTTAAGAAGAAACTAGAAGAAAAATATGGCATTGGTGAAACTACTATTAACGATATAATAGAAGAACTTGCTAAGCCTAATAGAGACCCTCGTGATGGTTATCCTGCTCCGATTATGCAAAAAGGCGTGGTGAACTTTGAAGACCTTACTGTAGGAATGAAGGTAACTGGTAAGATTCGCAATGTAGTGGATTTTGGTGCCTTCGTAGATATTGGTTTGCATGAAACAGGTCTTATCCATGTAAGCGAGTTAAGTGATAGCTTTGTAAGCGACCCTATGGAAGTAATTAAGGTAGGCGATGTAAAAGAGTTTACTATTATTGCTTTGGATATGGACAGACGACGTATAAGTCTAAGTTTAAAGTCTGACGCGGCTTATAGGGCAACTTCTACAGAGGAAGGGGCTAAAAGTAGTGCTAGCGGAACTGTAAAAAAGAGAGTTGTAGTCGTAAAGAAAGCAGGGGATTCTGCAAAGGTTGCAGGGAATAAAAATCATAGCGAGCGTCCACCAAGAAGAGAAAAGCAAAACTTGGGTAGTGATGACGGTATGTATTACAATCCTTTTGCTGCCTTGCTAAAGAAGTAAAACAGGGAACCTCGAAAAACTCCCTTTCAGAAAGTTTTTCGAGGTTCCTGCGAGTTGTAAGTCGCTATAATAGCGCGACTTACAACAT
>CAJOPO010000414.1 GCA_905236315.1 uncultured Treponema sp. | reverse complement strand
TCTATGTTATAGCGTTTTGTGCAAGGAAGAAGGCTTTAGTTTAAGCGAATTAAGCGCACTTATGTCTGCAAATCCTGCAAAACTTTTACACTTAAACACAAAGGGGCTTTTAAGCGAGGGCTATGATGCAGACCTTGTTGTAATAGATACAGAAAGCAAGTTTACAGTTCACGGTGCAGACTTTGCAAGCAAGGGGCATTACACTCCTCTTGAAAATAAAGAACTTTTTGGTGTGGTAAAAGCTACCTTTCTTGAAGGACGCAAGGTATTCCCATTTTGAAAAAGAGCCTTTCTCTGCTACGAAATATTACCGCTGTTGCAATATGCTTTTTACTTAGTAGTGTTTTTTTTGCATTTGCTCAAAGCACTACTATATTATATCCTGAGTACACAGAAAAAACATATCCCCTTATATCAGAAGAATATAATAGTGATAACACTTATAAGGATTATAAAGAAAGCTCTTCCCCCATTACCTTATATATCTCTAATCCCACAACAAAAGAACCATTTGCCTTAGATATGCTTTGGAATGAAGACTGGCTTGAAAAAAGTGCTTACATATACAATCACGGACTAGCACGTGTTTTGTGTACACTAGCGTGTTCTTCATATTCTTACCCAAATGGCAAAGAAAAAAGCCCCCTTGCCCTTTCTTTTAATGCGCTAGGTTTTAAAAGTGAAGATATAAGTTTTTACTATGAAGAAGATGGATTAAATGACGAAGACGAAAAAGATAGGGTTTCTTTTGCCCTTGCACATAAAACTAGTGCTAGAGGTAAACCCGTTGTTGCCATTGTAGTGCGGGGCACTGTTATTCTTGATGAATGGATTTCTAATGTAAATATGGCAGATAGCTACCGCAAAACAAAGACCTTGCCTGTAGAGCATGAGGGCTTTAGTAAGGCTGCAAAGCAAGTTTATACAACACTGTGTTCATATATGGAAGAACACTCTCTTTCTTTTGCCGATAGCACATTCCTTTTAGCAGGGCATAGTAGAGGGGCTGCTGTGTGCAATCTATTGGGAGTGCGCCTTTATCAAGATGGCGTTAAGGCAGAAAGTATATTCGATTACACAGTAGCCTGTCCTAATGTAACTCGTTCCTCTGATGTAAAAGATAAGGCGTATTCTTATATATGGAACATTGTAAATCAAGAAGATATGGTGCCTTCTATGCCTTTTTCTGATGGAGAGTGGGGCTATCATAAGTATGGACAGGAACTTGCTATTATAAATAGTTTTACTTGTAAAGATTATGAAAAATATGAACATGAATATTTACCAGCCCTAGATAAATACTTTACTGCCTTTCATGGTAGGAACTTTTATCCTTTTTATACAGGAAACTTTTTGCCTTTTATAATGTCTACCCTTATGAGAATGATAAACAGAGACCCTACCCGCTTTTATTCTGGTGTGCTTCCTCTGCATGACCCACTAACAAATTCTTTAGACGATATGTTTTTTGGTACAGAAGAAGAGCAAAATCCTACTCTAATAAATAGACTGATAGAAAAATATTTTCCTGGTATGTTAGAATATACAAATATTGCTACAAACGATATGCACGCAAGTGAAACATATCTTTCTTGGCTTTTAACCTTAGAGGCAGATGATGTTTATACAACTACTAACACCTTTATTATAGAGTTTTTTGGTAATGTAAATGCAAAGGTTGTTGATGATAGTGGAAAGGTCTTTGTAGAAATAAAAAACGATATGCCTTCTAATCCCCTGTACCTTGGTGGCTTCCCTGCGCTATGGCTTTTTGAGGGTACTGTATATATGTGTATTCCAGGAAACGGAAAGTATCACTTAGTAATATCAGATGATTGCATTTTGGGCACTTATGTAAAGGCAAAGATAAATACTTATACGGCAGGCGGTTCTCTTATAAAAACTCGTTCATATAATAAACTTAGGGCAAATTGGTATAAGGTGTATGAAGTGGACTTTGATAACTCTAATTATGCCATGCAGTGCATAAAAGGTAGCGAGGCAACTACTATTGCAAGAGAAAGCGCAGAGCATGGCTTTTCTTTGCGTCCAGAAATAACTTTTGGGCGAGGATGGCTTTTGGGAGCTGGAGTTCAAGCAGGCTGGCCACTTTTTTATACTAGAGCGGGCTTTATGACTAATGTTTGGTATGGCTTACATAGTTTTGATTTTTATGGAGGCTTGGGCGGGCAAGTTTTGCTTGCTGGTGCTATGCGCATGGGGCTAGAAGCTAGTGTAAAGGGGGTGTTTGATGTAGACCCTATGGATAGTAGCTTCTTTTATGTGGTTCCCTATGCTGGCCTTATGTTTTCTTTTCAGCCATGGAAAAAACTTAGAATAAGGGCATCGGTTGGAACTGATTTTTGTTTTAAAGATTTTAACGAAAATGCATTCAATCCTTTTATGGTTCCTGTTAGTGCTTGGGCTGTAAATCGTAATGGCGATTTTGCCCTCTACCCCACTTTTGATGTTTCTATTCAGTTTTAAATTTGGTCTAGCTTCATTTTTCGCTTTTGTTCGTACATCATAGAGTCCGCTATGTCTTGTGCTGCATAAAAGTCATCACGTACCATAGGTGTAAAGAAAGTGTGCCCATAGGCTGCTGTAAAATGAACAGGAGTATCGGTTTGATGTTTTACTTGATATTCAAAACTATCTATCATACGTTTTACAGTTTCTCTGCTTACGCCCGCGCATAAGAATACGAATTCATCACCACCAATGCGGTATATAGTGCCATTACGTTCAAAAGACCTCTTTAAGCATGTGGCAAAGGCTTTTATAACTTTGTCGCCTTCGATATGCCCATAATTATCATTTAAAACTTTTAAATTGTTCATATCAAAGAGCATAATGCAGTATTCTAGCGGTGGGTGTTCAGGAACAAAGTTTTCTATATAAACAAAGTAGGCTGTTCTACTGGCAACCTCTGTAGAAACGTCCATATAGGCTAGGTTTTTGTAAAGGTCTGCTTTTTTCATTCCTTCAAACATATTAAACACACGACAATAAACTATATATGATAGAGAAACGAATACAATAATCATACTAGAACACAATATTGTATCTGCATATTTATCACCTATAATGCCTACAATTATTGTAAAGAATAATATTGTGCTTGTTACCATAGAACTTGTAAATATTATACGGGCAGATTTTCGTATTTCTTTTGTTTGGCTATTGATGAGGTATGTTAGATAAATGCAGGTAACAATATATAGTGTTCGTATAATCCCTATAGTTACGGCAAGGTGTCTTACCCCAATAAGCTGTAGTAATATTACAATGCCTATAGCCGCCGCGTCAGCACCCATTATAATATATTTTGTTCTGTTCCAAGTGCCATTTGTTATGGACTGAATGAACAAGAAAGACATTACTAGTATTAAAGGCTGTGTTAGATATTCCATTGCCCAGTGGAATGGCTGATAACCTATAAAGAATTGCAATAGGTTAGATTCTTCTGCTTGCCATAAACCTATAATAAAAGAAAGTAAACCTAGTGTTATTGTAGAACTATCTTTTTGTTTTTGGTTGACATAGAACATGATTCCTATAACTGCTATGCCTAAGCCTAGTAGTATCATTATAAAGCCCATTATTAACTTATAGGCACGTTTTTCAAAAACTGTTTTGAATATTTGAAACTGGTCGCCTGCGAAAACCTCTCTAAACTCACCTATTCTTTGAGGTAGTAAGCCTTCTGTTTCTAAACAAAGCTCTCCACTAGAGAAAGACGGAATCTTTGCTACATGGTAAAATGCTCTGTAGGCAGGAAGCCATGGGGGATTTCCTGTTACTGTAAAGTTATATAAAACAGTTCCGTTTAATCTAAGTGTGATGTTTTGATGATGGGAATAAAGGCAAAGATAAAAAGATTCCCCTTCTGTTTCTAGCATACGATATATGCGTGCTTTGGTGCTTGCACTAGGAATCTTTGCGGGAAGCTTATCTATAGAGATTTTTTCTCCATCGGAATTGTAATAATACCATCCTTTATTAAAAGGTTGGGCAGGAGAATTTAATATCCTTACACTTTTTGTGTTTTTTCCAGCAATGCAAACTGCTAGAGCAAAAAAGACAATGAATAAGAAGATGCCGAATATTGAGTGATTTTTGTATTCCCCTGTTGAATAAAAAAACATAATATTTATTGTAGCGATTTATCGTTCTAAAAGCAAGAAAAAAATCTATAAGTTATGGGAACCTCGAAAAACTCCCTTTCAGAAAGTTTTTCGAGGTTCCTGCGAGTTGTAAGTCGCTATAATAGCGCGACTTACAAC
>CAJOPO010000413.1 GCA_905236315.1 uncultured Treponema sp. | reverse complement strand
TTGTAAGTCGCGCTATTATAGCGACTTACAACTCGCAGGAACCTCGAAAAACTTTCTGAAAGGGAGTTTTTCGAGGTTCCCTTAATCAGTGCCTTATAATTTTACCATATCAATAAACTCAGTTTATAAGTGCCAGACCTAATGCGGTATTCTTCTAGTGTATCAGGACCGCAGGCTCCAGTTCCCACCCCTCTATGTGCTGCATCTATATGCAAAACCCAATGGGGCTTATCTGTTTGCGTTAGGTCTATAAGTTCGCTTGTGTGGTGGCACTTAAATAAATCTTCGGTTGTATACTTAGAGATGTTAAAGCTAAAAGGCGTTATGGACTGTATATGTATTGCCTTGCCATTAGCAGCGCATAGTTCTAGATAGAGCGTATTACATCTGCTACCGTTTTCCTGTGGCACTATATATGGCACTTCTAGGTCAGCAATCTTCATACTATGCAATTCTCTAAGCGATGAAGCCTTTCTGTCGCAGTAACATTCATAAGGACCGTTTCCATACCACTTAACATCTGTAAAATCTGCACTTATATCTGTAGTTAGTCCAACTCTTGGATATTCGCTTACTTCAGGCGTAAGATTAAATATAACATCTAACTTTACAGCGTCTTTGCCATTAGGAGCGTTTGCTATAGAATAACTTGCTGTGCAAGTTGCAAACTTTACTTTTGAAATGGCACTTTCAGGGGAACTAATATTCCACTTAACAGAACTTTCTGCGCTGTTTTCTGTCTTTGTAATAAGTGGAGCATTTATGCCTGTGTTAAGCCATTCTTTTGTGGGCTTGTTAAAGAAACACCATGGCATTTGTTCTGAATTTAGCTGGTCTAGCTGCTTTTTTATGCCCTCATTTTCTAGCATAGCCCTAAATAATGTGGGCGTAAATGATTTTGCAAACTCTTTTGCTTCTTTTGCCGTTAGCTTGCTTTCTTCTGTACGCATAAAGTTTTGTAAGCCCACAGCCTTGTACAGTGTTAGCGTAGTGCTTAAACATACATCATTTGCTTTTGCAAAGGGTTGTGCTTCTTTATATACAAAGTCTGTGCGGAGTACAAATTCTTCCCCATTTGTACACAAAGAAAGTGCGCTTGCAACATCTTTTAGCGTTATAGTTGTGCTTTCTCCTGGTGCTATGTCTGGCATATCAAGGGAATTAACAAGCACTTGGGTTCCATTTTTTATTAAAGTATAATGCAAAGAAAGTACATCAAGATTTGTAAAGTTATATTTATTTTCTATTATAAACTGTGCACTTTGTGGGTGAATGGTCTTTATGCTAACAGGGGCAAAAAGATATTTACATTCATACATAGCAGGCTTTGGTGTCTGGTCTGGAAAATTAATCCCATTAAGGCAGAAATCATAATCTGTAGGACTATCTCCAAAATCCCCACCATACTTCCAATATTTGCCGCCTTGTGCTTTGCCTCTCTCTCCTTTTGGAGCTGTATCAGCAAGCCCTTGGTCTATCCAGTCCCATATAAAGCCGCCTTGTAAACCATGCGTGCTTTCTATAGCTTTCCAGTAATCAGAAAGACTTCCGTTTGCATTTCCCATAGCATGAGAGTATTCGCACATTATTATAGGGCGGTAATCTTCCCTTTCTCTTGCATACTGAACTATTAAATCTATAGAAGGATACATAGGAGAAATTAAATCTGTTAAACCCTTACCTCGTGCAAGACTGTCTAGCGTAAAGTCTCCTTGAGTTATCTCTGGGCGAATAAAGCCTTCGTAGTGAACAAGTCTTGTATTGTCTACACGTCTTACCCATGCATTCGCAGCCACTTGGTTTTGACCATCTCCACTTTCGTTTCCTAATGACCAGCCAAATATAGAAACATGGTTTTTATCTCTGCGCACCATACGCTGAATACGTGCCATATAGGCATGAGTCCATTCATCACTTCTAGCTAATACGTCATAGTATGCGTGGTTTTCTATATTAGCTTCATCTAGCAAGTATATACCATAGCGGTCGCAAAGTTCGTACCAACGCTCGTCATCTGGGTAATGACATGTGCGCACTGCATTAAAATTGAACTGCTTCAAAAGATAAATATCTTTTAGCATTTCTTGTGTTGTAAGTGTTTTTGCGTTGTATTCGTTATGTTCGTGGCGATTTACTCCGTGAATGTAAACCATTTTTCCGTTTAATAGCAATTCTCTGTTTTTTATTTCTACAGTCTTAAATCCTGTAGTAAAAGCAGTGCTTTCTATTAAGCGATTTTTATTATCTAAAAGGCTTACTGTAACTAAGTATAAGGCTGGATGTTCTGCTGACCACAGTTTTACATTAGGAATGGTTATTTCTTCTTTTGCAAGGCATAAAGTGGCTCTAAGGTTGTAGCTTGCCTGTACTGTTCCGCTAGATAATTCGCTCCCTATATCATAATGAGAGGGACTACCAGTAAGGCAGTTTACAGTGTAGCGCACATTCATTGTAATGTTGTCTTGTTCTGCATTTAATGCCTTTGATAGCGGGTCTGTAAGACTTTGGTATCCTAGTTCTACGGCAAGGGGAAGTATGCCTGTTCCTGTGGTTTTTGTGTTAGAAATGTCTTTTGCATAGGAAAGACATTGTACATCGCGAATAAAATATTCTTCTGTGCTGTATAGATAGACACTACGATGTATGCCACCAAACCACCACTGGTCTTGGTCTTCTACAAAAGAAGCATCAGAGTAGCGTATCACTTTTATGCAGATAGTAGCACTTCCCTCTTTACCGCTCCAATCTATACTGTGGCTTATATTAAATTCACATGGAAGGCGAGTATCTTTACTAAGCCCTATATAAGTGCCATTTACATATACAAGTACGCAACTTTCTGCAGAACCTATGTGTAATACAACTCGTCTATTTTTCCAATTTTTTGGTATTTTTACGTTTAGCCTGTAAAGCCCTGTAGGGTTCTTTTCTGGAACATTTGGTGGAATAATATCAAAAGGCATTTGAACATTTGTATAATGAGGCTTATCTTCAAAGCCTTGAACAGTCCAAGAACCAGGTACTTGTATGTTCTTCCAACCATCGTCATTATAATCTGATGAGTTCCAATCTTTGTAAGAGGCGTTAGTATCTTCATTAGGTGAACCTAATAAACTAAATTTCCAAGTGCCATCTAAACTTTTTACAAAACTACTTTTTGTAGCACTTAGAGTTTCTGGTCCTAATGCTGTTTCTTCTGCTGCAAGTTTTTCTTCTGGATATGGTATTAGTGGACTACGCATTGGTAGTCTGTTTTCTTGTTGTATTTCGGGATTAGCCCAAACAGGTTTCATTATAAACTCCTCGTGTGTTTAACCTAGTCTTATTATAACACGAGTTAAAAAAAAATAAAGAGTTAAAAATGACTTATAAGCATAAGATTAAACTTATATCTCTGTTATCAATTAAAGATAATATTGGTTAGGTCTTGAATCTTATCTTTGTTCCAATTTTCATTTTCCCAATAAAAGTATTTCCGCTTCCATTTGGTCCTGCAAAAACAATAATTTCAGGTTTTTTAGTTTGCTTGCACATATTTTTTTGTTCCATCATCAGAAAGTCCGCAAGTTGAGTCTAATTCATTTTCTACCATAAAATAGCCCCGCTTTTTCTATTATAATACTGATGTAGAAAACATACTTTGTTCCAAAATAGCAGTTTGTAAAAAGTTCTGCATTTTTAGGGCATACATAGGACTGTTCTCTAAAAAATAAATAATTGGTGCAGTATCAATATATATTTTAGAAAACACTATCTTTAGGGAACCTCGAAAAACTCCCTTTCAGAAAGTTTTTCGAGGTTCCTGCGAGTTGTAAGTCGCTATAATAGCGCGACTTACAAC
>CAJOPO010000412.1 GCA_905236315.1 uncultured Treponema sp. | reverse complement strand
GTTGTAAGTCGCGCTATTATAGCGACTTACAACTCGCAGGAACCTCGAAAAACTTTCTGAAAGGGAGTTTTTCGAGGTTCCCTATAAATAATAATTTCACAGGTTTCATGAGTGATTATTTTTAATCCTCCATATTTAAATTCATCTTAAATTGTATTTATGCAAAGTGTCAATAGAATGATTCTATCACAACCTGCCGCAGCCACTTTGTATCGCTGTCGCAAGTTGAAGTGCGTGCGGTTGTTCGCTCTATTTCTGCTTCTGGCGAGCTTATGTCGCCACCCCCGCATTAAATTCCTCTTTCGTCAGGCTTACCGTACCCAAAAAGGAAGCCCAGTTTATAAAACGTTGCATTTTTGCAGTGGCACCGCACGCCAAAAGCCCGCGCTTCACCTCGTAATAAGCCACACGCGGAATTTTCACCTTGCCGCCCTGCAGCAGTTTGTCCGCAATCACAGCCTTAAGTCGCTCATCACCTTTGAGCAGGTAACTGATTATGTTCGCGTCAAGGAAATAGGTCATAGTTCAGTTTCATTAAAATGGATGCCACGTTTTATTGACTTCTCGACCGCTTCCGACTCTTCCTCGGTAAGCATACCGCACACATCATCGAGGGCTTCAAACTGGGCGCGAATGCGTTTTTCTTCGTCCGCAGAAGACATGCGCGATGGAATGGAAATATACACGGTCTGGTTTATCTCCAAATCCATCGGCTCAAGAGTCCGCACCGCCGTTCCGTCAAAATATCCTTGCATCAGCATATAGCACCTCCATTTGTTCGTTCATTATAACAAAAAATTATGGGGAATTAGTATTTACAAGTTACCTACGTTTAAAACGGACATGTTAGTTGAACTAGTTTCAAAGATATGCTATATTAGCAATAGTATCATATTGCAAACTAAAAATCTTAATATATATATTCGATTGTATTCTATTCACCTACCTAATACTTTTACCCTTCCCTACCAAGATTTTCCTTGTATTCTATCTAAACTTAAGCCCTAATCTACCTAGATTACACTCCCCTTTGTGCTGTTGTTGCCTTCCCTATCGTCTACATCCTCACTCCTAAATCCTATAGTCTAAGTTCTAGCTTCTAAGCTCTAATCTCTATTTGCTATCGTCTATAATCCTATTTACCATTTATATTAAAACATATAAAATCCTCCTAATGAGCAATACAGATTCAGAAACAATAGTAATATATACAGATGGTGGCTGTCATGGAAATCCAGGTCCTGGCGGTTGGGGGTGCGTTATTCTTTATGAAGATAAGGAGCATACTTATAGTGGCGGTGAAAAAGACACTACAAATAATAGAATGGAACTTACCGCTGCCATTTCTGCCCTAAGTGCTATAAGCCAAAATGATTCTTGGAAAAACAAACACATAGCAGTTTACTCTGATAGTCAATATGTAAAAAATGGTATAACTAGTTGGATTCAAAACTGGAAAAAGAATGGTTGGAAGACTTCTACAAAAAAGCCAGTATTAAATAAAGACCTATGGGAAAAATTAGATATTCTATATTCTAGTTTAGATGTTGAATGGAAGTGGGTAAAAGGTCATGCTGGCATAAAATATAATGAAGTCTGCGACCAATTATGCCAGCAAGAAATTGCAAAGTACGAGAAACCTTAGGCTATAATTTCATAGTTTTGCTATTGGTGTTGGTGTGAGAGTATATCCGATAGAATGAAGAATATTCCATATTGTAGAAAAAGCGGGATTTCCATTCGGAGAGAGTGCTTTATACAAGCCTTCCCTTGTGATTCCCGCTTCTTTAGCGGTTTTTGACATTCCCCTTGCTCTTGCTACATCGCTTATTGCTTTTAGTAATTCCTCCTGTGTACCATCCTTTGCAACATAATCAAGATAGCAATCTCTCAATTCTTCAGTATCGAGGTATTCAGCAACATCAAATTCTGTAGTTTCTAACATTTTAAACCTCCTCAGCCATTTTTTTAGCACTTTTTATATCTTCGTATTGGCTAGACTTATCACCACCAACAAGAAGAAATATAATTTTATTGTCCTTGTTGGTAAAATAGACACGATAACCTTTGCCAACATCAATTCTCAATTCAAAAACTTTATCGCCAACAGATTTAGAATCCCCAAAATTACCATCTTTCATTCTAACAATTCGCCTTGCTATCGAAACCTTAGCAACGACATCTTTTAATTTTTTTAACCAACTTGAAAATTCCTTTGTCTGCCTTACTTCATAATTCATGACTATATTGTAAACTGTAATTCACAGCTGTTCAATAGATTTATGCTTAAAATATTGGGTGGTGTTACAAAAAGTATGCTAAAACTTTTAACCGTCATTTTGAGCAATAGGCGTTGCCAGCGAAAAATCT
>CAJOPO010000411.1 GCA_905236315.1 uncultured Treponema sp. | reverse complement strand
GTTGTAAGTCGCGCTATTATAGCGACTTACAACTCGCAGGAACCTCGAAAAACTTTCTGAAAGGGAGTTTTTCGAGGTTCCCTCTAATAGCACTAAGGCTGTATTCATTTGACGATACAATCCAGCAGGCATATCTTCTATATTTTGCCATTCATCAAAAAAAGTATTATATGCCTTATTCATCTTGCGATAAGATTCTTTTGTAAGTTTCATAAGGTTTATTCTATATAAATTACAAAGCACTTTCAAGAGCAAAGTTTGCCAGTTATTACAGTTATTCCATAAAATCAATAAGTATATTATAATACATCTTATGAAAAAGTTACGTTATTTATTTATATTTATTACTTTTATCAGTTTCTTTACAAGCATAAACATCTTTGCAGCAGGCAAAAAAGATTCAAAAACCTCCGTTACAATAGGAGTTTTAAGTGGACCAAGCGGCATTCCAGCAGCCTATTTAATGCAAAACCTACAGGAACTTGATGGCAAAAGCATAAACTATCAAATCTTTGCAGCAGCAAATCAGCTTTTACCAAAGCTATTAAACGGAGAAATAGATATAGGATTTTTACCACCCAATGTGGCGGCAAAAGTTTTTACAGCAAATAATGAAGCAATCGTAAATATCTGTACAGCAGGAAACGGAATGTTAAGCCTTATAACAACAGATACAAATATAAAAAGCCTAAATGACTTAAAAGGTAAAAAAATTGCTGTTGCAGGGGCAGGAGCAACTCCTGAATATTTATTTCGTTATATATTGCAAAAAAATGACTTAGAAATAGGAAAAGGACAAGATAAGGTTGAATTAGATTTTTCCATTCCAAATGCACAAATTGCACAAGCCGTAATAAGTGGTCAAATATCTTATGCTGTAGTTCCAGAGCCATTTAGCACAGTGGCAACTATGCAAAGTTCTTCTGTAATGCGCACAATAGACTTGCAAGAAGAATTTGAAAAATTAACTGGCATAGAAAATTATCCCATGACACTTATAGTTGCTCGCTGTGATTTTGCAAAACAAAACTCTTCTTTTATAGCAAAGTTTCAAAAAAAATATAACGAAGCACAAAATTGGACAAAAGAAAACCCTAAAGAAGCAGGGCTTTATGCAGAAAAAGCAGGGCTAGGGTTAAAAGCTCAGATTGTAGAAAAATCTATCCCTTCTGCAAATTATGTTTATGAACTACCAAAAGATTCTAAAAAACGAATAGAAACCTTGCTTTCCATATTCCTTGATTTTGCTCCAGAATCTATTGGAGGGCATCTTCCTAGTGATAATTTTTATTATTCTGTAAAATGAAATTTTTCCAATCTGCCAAATGTTATAATGCATTAAAAACGTTTATAGCATTTCTTGCTTCTGTATTGTGCATTATAACTCTTTGGCAATTTGTAGCATTAAAAATAAACTCTTCCCTTATTCTTCCAGATATAAAAATTACGCTAAATGCTTTATATAAAGAATTACATTCTACAGAATTTACAAAATCTTTATTACATACTTTTTTTAGATGCATACTAGCACTTCTCCTTTCTACTATCATTGGAATATTTTTAGGACTTCTTTCAAGTGCTTTTTCTTTTATAAACAATGCTCTAAAATTGCCATTATGGATAATAAAAGCAACACCGCTCATTTCAATTATTATACTAGCACTTTTTTGGTTCAAAACATCAAGCATACCAATTTTTGCTTCTTTTCTGCTAGCACTACCCATAATAGAAGGAAGCATAGAACAAGGCATAAAGTCCATAGATACCACCTTGATACAAACCATGCGCCTATATGGATTTAACTTTTTTAATCTATGGCATTACGTAAAAATACCTGCTATAAAACCATTTTTTACACAAGGCATAAAGGCAGCCTATGGTCTTATATGGAAAGCTTGTGTAGCAGGAGAGGTAATAGCCTTACCCCAGCACGCATTAGGCTCTCTTCTTTATATGCACCAAGTACACTTAGAAATTGCGTCAGTGATAGCCCTCACTATTATAATAATTTTTACAGGATTTTTAAGCGAGTTTTTATTTACAATAATCATTACTTCAATCATGAAAGTAAAAAATATAAGTTTTTCTAAATCATTAAAATATACAATCCCTAATGAAAAAATACAAACTTTAATAATCTACAAAAAAGATAATTCCCGCTCCCCCCTTCCACCTCTTCCTTCTTTTTCTGTATCTTATGGAGGAAAAGAAGTTTTATCAAATTTTAAATTTACACTTAACAAAAATAAAATTACAGCAATTATAGCACCAAGTGGAGCAGGGAAAACAACTTTATTAAACGAAATAGCAAAGTTTCTTTTTACACAAAACGTAAAAGTATCATATTTACAACAAAGTAATTACTTACTGCAACAAGTTTCTATTCTAGAAAATATAATGTTACCATTACAAACTTGTAAAGAATATTCTTATTCCCAAGCAAAAAATATAGCGTTATTTTTTCTAAAACAAATAGGACTACAAGAGGCAATATACAAAACACCTAAAGAACTTTCTGGAGGGGAAAGGCAGAGAGTATCCCTTATACGAGCTTTTTCCTATCCGTCTGATGTATTGCTTATGGATGAAGCCTTTCAATCACAAGACATTTTTAACGAAAAGGAATTAATATCGTTATTTTGTACACTACAAAAAATGCAAAAGAAAACCGTAATTTTTACAACTCACAACATAAGAGAAGCCTGTGTTCTAGCAGATTGTGTTTATATTATGAAAGGAAGCCCTTTACAAATTGTAAATAAGACAGATACAAATGCAAGGCTAGATGTTGCAAAAGATGAGTATATATCTCCGTCTTTTGCAACACTGCACCTAGAACAAAAGCTGACTCAATTTATATTAAGCCAACCTGTTTAATTGCATACATTAAAGCGGAATATTGCCATGCTTTTTAGCAGGACTAGAATGTTGATGTTTATTAATCAAAAATTCCAAACTACGCGCTACACGTTCACGAGTTTCCTCTGGCTCAATAATTTCGCTTATGTAATCTCTTTGTGCTGCAATAGTAGGAGTCATAATTGTTTCTTTATATTCTATGGACTTCTGAGCTACCATTTCTGCTTGAGAGGGGTCTTTCATTTCTTTTGCATATAAAATGCCTAGTGCGCCCTCTGCTCCCATAACAGCAATTTCTGCTTTTGGCCAAGAATAAACAAAGTCTGCTCCCAAATGCTTTGAACACATTGCTATATAAGCTCCACCATAGGCCTTGCGTATTATAACTGTAACCTTTGGAACAGTGGCTTCACTATAAGCATAAATAACCTTTGCTCCGTGTCGGATAATGCCTTTTTGTTCTTCGTCAGGGCCTGGCAAAAATCCTGGCACATCCACAAGGGTTACAAGAGGCACATCATAGCTATCACAATAGCGCACAAAGCGAGCTATCTTATCAGAAGCATCGCAGTTCATAAGGCCACCCCAAGAAACAGGATTGTTTGCAACAATGCCTACAGAACGCCCTTCTATTTTTGCAAAGCCTACTACAGCCATTGGAGCAAATTCTTCCATTACTTCAAAGAAACTTTCGTCATCTACAATGCAGTCTATAATTTCCCTAATGTCATAACCTTTTTTACTTTCTTCGGGAAGAACAGAAGCGATTTTTTTTGCCTTTGTGTTTTCCGTAAACTTAAATTTACCAGCAGTAATTTCCTCTCCATAATAGTGAGGAATATAGTCTAATAGTTTTCTCACTTTATCATAGCAATCTACTTCGTAAGGACAGCGGAAATGTGCCACACCACTTTTTTGTGAATGAATAGAAGAACCGCCTAAATCTTCTGCTGTTACGTCTAGCGAAAGTACGCTCTTTACAACTTTAGGACCTGTTATAAACATCTGACTAATTTTATCTACTGCAAATATAAAATCTGTAATGCCAGGAGAATAAACCGCCCCACCTGCACAAGGTCCTGCTATAATGCTAATTTGAGGAATAACACCAGATGCCCTTACATTCTGATAAAAAATATCACCATAGCCACAAAGAGCGTCTACTCCTTCTTGAATACGAGCACCACCTGAGTCATTTATACCAATTACAGGGCAACGCGCTTCTATAGCTTTTTCTATAAGTTCTGCAATTTTCTGTCCGTGTACTTTGCCCAAACTTCCGCCTTGAACAGTAAAATCTTGCGCATAGACAGCAACT
>CAJOPO010000410.1 GCA_905236315.1 uncultured Treponema sp. | reverse complement strand
GTTGTAAGTCGCGCTATTATAGCGACTTACAACTCGCAGGAACCTCGAAAAACTTTCTGAAAGGGAGTTTTTCGAGGTTCCCTTTACCCAAACCAAAGTCATTAGACGCATGCACTTATACAGTAAAAACTGAGGAAGGAAAAAGGCTTCAAATATCAGCCGCCATGCTTATGCCGTGGTATTTTATATTTGCAGCTAAATAGTAGTTATGAATTTGGAGAAAAAGAACCGTAGTTGGGGAGAATTTGTTCATCGTCTTTAGAAAGTGCTCATAATGCGGGAACTTGTGTAAGCGTTCCCGCATGAACTGTTTTATGAAGTGGCGGTATAGCTTGATTTCAGTTATGGCGTAACTCCCTTTATTTTTGTGTGTGCAACCAAAATATAAGGTTTACGCCTTTTTTGTAAATTCCCCAAATTAAGTTGAAATTTGGGCTAATAATATTACGCACAAAAAGGTACAGCCTTTTAGGTACAAAGGTACTACCTTTAGACTGCAAAGGTATAGCCTTTACACTACGAAGGTAGTACCTTTGGGGTGTAAAGGTTATACATTTTTTAGAGTCTGTTTAGCATGTTATTCTTGAGCCTAAGGGTGAAGAATCTAGCTTTCCTTTAGCTTAGATGTTACTAGATACATTTAGACTAGAAAAAATACCCTATAAAAATTATTCGTTGACAATGCAATATTCTTGTGTTAGATTTAGACTATGAAGAAAATTAATTTTACAGTTTTATTGATAGGTTTATTATCAATTTTGTTATTCGCAAGTTTGTTATTGTCTTGCTCTACAACTAAAAAAAATGATTCTAAAAAAGAGATTTTAGTGGTAAGTTTTGGTACTAGCTATAATGATAGCAGAGAAAAAACTATTGGTGCCATAGAAAATGCCATAAAAAAGCAATATTCATCTTACACTGTTGCAAGGGCTTTTACATCACAAACTATTATTAAGATATTAAAAAGTAGAGATGGTATTGAAATTGATAATGTAGAAGAGGCTTTGAACAGAGCCATTGATAATGGTATAAAAGACTTAATTGTTCAGCCAACACATTTAATGTCAGGTCATGAGTTTAATGATTTACAGGAAGAAGTTCTAAAATATAATGATAGTTTTGATAAGGTCGTAATATCAAAACCACTTTTAACTAGCGATGAAGATTTCTTGTCTGTAGCAAAAGCTATAACACAGCGTACAAAAGATTATGATGATGGTCATACTGCCATTTGTTTTATGGGGCATGGAACGGACGCTGACTCTAATAGTGTTTATGCAAAAATGCAAAATGTTTTAGAAGAAAATGGTTATAAAAACTATTATATAGGTACTGTAGAAGCAACTCCTAGTGTATATGACCTTTTAAAGACTATAAAGGCTAACAAAGACTATACTAATATTGTATTGCAACCTCTTATGGTTGTAGCAGGCGACCATGCAAATAATGATATGGCAGGTGATGATGAAGACTCTTGGAAGTCTGTATTTGAAAGTGAAGGCTTTAGTGTAGAATGTATACTAGAAGGTTTAGGAGAGAATCCTCTTATACAAAATATTTATGTATCTCATGTAAAGGACGCTGAATCTTCTCTTTAAAATATGTTTTTTAAAGGAAAGTTAAAAGAAAAACTATTTAAATTAGTTCTCTTTTCTTGTTGCATATTGCTTTCGTGTAAAAGGCAAAATGATAATCCACAAAGCAATATGCCTATCTTTGCAGGAAGAAAACTTATATTCTGTCTACAAAATGAATATGCTACTGTATTTAATATATATGAATACGAAGACGGCATATATTATATAACAACTCAAGATAATCTTTCCTATGCTATAATCCCTAATAATATTGATGTTTCCGATTTTCCTAAAGATTGCACGGTAATACGACAAGGCTCCAAAAATATCTATATGGCAGCTTCTTCTGTTATGGCATTATGGTTTGAAGTAGAAGATGCTTCTAATATCAGATTTTCTTCGATAAAGCAAAATAATTTGTATTCAGAAAAGGCAATCAATGCCATGCAAGAAGAAACAATGATTTTTGCAGGTAAGTATAATGCACCTGATTATGAACTTTTATTAAATGAAAATTGTGAACTGGCTGTAGAGTCTACTATGATTTTTCATAAAATAGAGGTAAAAGAAAAATTAGAAGCCTTAGGAATTCCTGTTTTTGTGGATATGTCTAGTTATGAAACAAATCCTTTAGGACGCATAGAATGGATAAAAGTTTATGGAGTAATAACAGGGCATTTAAGAGAAGCTTGCGATTTTTTTGAAGAACAGAAGCAATTAGTATTGAATTTAAATATTAATGATAGCGTAGAGAAAAAATTTGTAGCATATTTCTATATAAATTCTTCTGGGCTTGCTGTTATTCGCCGTTCTTCTGATTATATTCCTAATATGATAAATATGGCAGGAGGAATATATTTAGGAGAAGATGATATAAATCTTTCATCTCCTGTAATGACTATTTCTATAGAAGAGTTATATAAAATAGCAAAGGATGCAGATATAATTATATATAATGGAACTTTTGGCAAAGAAAGTAATTCTGTAGCTACAATACAAACGCTTAATGATTTAATATCTTTAAATGCCCTGTTTAGTGATTTTAAAGCTGTAAAGAATAAGAATGTATGGCTTATTGATGGTGCGGTTTTCCAAGCAACTGATAAACTTTCGCTTTTAATTGCGGATATGAATCGTGTTTTTACATCCAATAAAAGTGTAAAAACTCAATTTTTACAAAGAGTGCCTTTTGATGAATAAAACTACTTCTTCTCTGAGGTATAATTTTTTTTTTGCTATTGCTTTATTCTTTTTATTCATCTTCTTTTTTCTAAGTTTGCATATTGGAAGTATTCATATATCGTTTAAGCAAATATTCCGTATTCTGCTTTTTAAGCAGGGAACAAAACAAGAATTAATAGTGTTGTATAAAATAAGGCTTCCTAGAGCATTAATGGCAATTTTACTAGGAGGGGCCTTAGCCTTATCTGGTTTTTTATTGCAAACATATTTTCAAAATCCCATAGCAGGTCCTTATGTGCTAGGAATATCTTCTGGCTCAAAATTAATGGTCGCTCTTACTATGGTAGCCTTTGCAAAGATGAGTATAAAGCCTTCTTCCATAGTATTTGTTTTAGTAGCTTTTTTAGGTGCCTTTCTTGTAACATTAATTATAATTGTCATTTCTTACAAGATATATCATATTGCATCTCTTTTAGTGGCTGGCATTATGCTAGGTTATATAAATTCCGCTATTACAGATTTTGTACTAGCACTTTCTGATGAAAATAATATTATAAATATACATTTATGGCAGCAAGGTAGTTTTTCTGGAATGACCATGCAAAATTGCTTTACCGCATTTGTAATAATAGGACTCAGCTTTATCTGCATAATGATTATGGCAAAAGATATAGACACTTATAGGCTAGGAGAGTCTTATGCTATAACTATGGGGGTAAATGTACACCTTATGCGCCCCATGCTTATAATTTTTTCTAGCATTTTGTCCGCCTGTGTTGTTGCCTTTGCAGGTCCTATTTCTTTTTTAGGCATAGCAGTTCCTTTTTTTGTAAAGCACTGTTTGAATTCTTCTAAGCCACAAATACTTATCCCCGCTGTGTTTTTATCAGGGGGAACTATATGCCTTTTTTGCGATATACTATCTCGTATTGTTATAGCACCGTCAGAATTGAATATAGGTATTACAACTTCTATTATAGGCTCTCCTGTTGTTATATTTTTACTTTTAACGAATAGGAATAAAAAATTATGACGGAATATGTTTTAAAACTTGATAATCTTAATGTGGGCTATAATAAAAAAAGTATTGTGCATCCTTTTAGCTTAACAATAAAGCAGGGGGAAGTTTTAGTTCTTGCAGGTCCTAACGGAGCGGGAAAATCTACTATATTAAAATCTATGGCAAGGCAGCTTAGTATTTTATCTGGTTCTGTATATTTATATGATAGTGATATAAGAAACTTTTCATGGAAAGAACTTTCAAAAAATATTTCGTTTTTATCTACGGAGCGTCTTCATCCAGATTTAATG
>CAJOPO010000409.1 GCA_905236315.1 uncultured Treponema sp. | reverse complement strand
TTGTAAGTCGCTATAATAGCGCGACTTACAACATCGCATTTTCAAAGTTGCCTCTAAAAACTGAAGTTTTTAGAGGCTCCCTATACACATATAAAAAAAACAGCTTCCAGTCGCTAGGCTCCTTTTCGCTGTTTTTTTTCAGGAGTACACTGTAAAACTCACTTTGAAAGTATGCCAAAGTCTGCATATTCTATCATAAGGAAGAAGGCTTTATCCCAAAGTTCTCCTTTCTCTGATGGCTATCGCTTCCGTGCGGCTCTATATGAATAATAACATCATACACATCTGTTATTTCTGCCCGAATGGCTTCTTCCACCTGTTCTGCCAATTCATGTGCGTCATAAACGCTCATCTCTGGCGGCACTTCTATATCTAGGTCAATATCCAGTAAAGAAGCCATTTTCCTTATCCTTGCCCTATGAGGATTACTAACCCCTTCTACAGAATTGACGGCTTTAAACAGTTTTTGATAAAGGCTGTTATCTGTGTTTCCATCCATTAGTTCCGTATTCGTTTCCCAAAAAAGCTGCACACTGTTTTTTATCACCCAAAGACCAACTAAGAGGGCTATAATGGGGTCTAATATGGGGCACTTAAATAAATCAGAAAGAATAAGCCCTAGTAAAACGCCAGAAGACATAACAATGTCTCCTCTCATGTTCATTGCATTAGCATACACAATTTCACTACCAGAAATCTTTGCATAGTAATATTGAATTAAAGCAAGAAGAGTTTTTCCTACTATAGAAATTATCGCTGCAATAACGGCTATAAAAGCAATCTCTTGGGGAATATCCTTGTGAATAATACTCTGTAGGGCCTTTATAACAAGCTGCGCACCTGCGTAAAAAATAATAAAGGCCAAAATCATAGAGGCCACAGTTTCTGCCCTAGAGTGCCCCCATGGGTGCTCTTTATCACTAGGCTTACTTATTATGCTGCTTATGATTAAGGTAACTATTGCAATTAACACGTCAGAAGCGGAATCTATAGCATCCCCCATAAGTGCCATAGACTGAGAGGTTAATGCAAAAATGAATTTTATTAAGGCAAGAACAAGATTTCCCACTAGAGCAAAAGTTCCTGCCGTTCTGATATAATGACTTTTTAAACTATCTTCGCTCATCTTTATACAAATATTATTTCAGGCTCTAGGGTAAAGCCTGTTTTTTCTTTTACAGTGCTTTGAATTTCTTGCACTAGGGCTTTTATATCGCTAGAAGTAGCATTTCCTGTGTTTATGATAAAGTTTCCGTGCCAATCTGCTACTTTTGCCCCACCCTTTGTAAGACCTTTTAGACCTAACTCATCAATAATGCGTCCACTAGGTTTTCCAAAATCATGATTATTTTTAAAAACAGAACCTGCGCTAGGGCTCTTAAAATGCCCTTTTTGAATCCTGTCATTTATATAATAGTCGTTTTTCTTCCTTATATAATCATATATTGCAGGCTGAGAAGTCATTCCGCCAGAAATATTTACATCTATACAAGTAGCGCGCAGCGTAACGGATAAGATAACAACATTCATATCTTGAAATGGGGATTTTTTATAGCCCCAACTTTTTTCATCCCCTGCACTAGCGTATTCTTTTATTATATTAGCATTGCCCTCATCGCTATCTATTGCATCTAAATCTAAGTAGCGCACATACGCTATAAAGTCCCCTATGTTTTTTTCATAGCAGCGCGCGTTCATAAAAGCCGCTCCCCCTAGCGTGCCAGGAAGTCCTGCAAAAGATTCAAGGCCAATAATTCCATATTTAGCACAGAAGTCGCACAAAGAGTTTACAGTCATTCCTGCACCACAACTTATTTGCACAGGGCAGGCTTCTTTTACAAAGGGTAGGTCTTCCATTTCATAGGGATAGGCATGATTAGATTTTATAGAAAAAATATTTAACCCTGCTGTATAAACGACTGCTTGGTTAAGCCCCTCATCATTTATGACTAAGTTGCTTCCACCCCCTAGCACAAACACAGGAAGAGAAGCCTTTTTACATTGTAAAACAGCGTCTTTTAAGGCAAGTTCACTTTGTGGGCGGATAAAAAGGGAAGCGTTTCCGCCTGTTTTTATAGTTGTATAGTCTTTTAATGAAATATCATATAGAACTTCACCTGTAAAATTCTTAGAGTTCTTGATATTTTCACCTATTTCTCGTATGCTAATATTCATATTCTTCTATTATACAACTATTAATAAAAAGAAGCGAGGGGAAAATATGGGATTACGCTTTTATAATACAATGGGACGCTCTATGCAGGACTTTAAACCTATAACAGAGGGCTTTGTAGGTTTTTATGGTTGTGGTCCTACAGTTTATAATTATGCCCACATAGGAAACCTTAGAGCCTACGTTTGCTGGGATATATTAGATAGAACATTAACTTTTTTAGGCTACAATAAAAAACATGTTATGAACATAACAGACATAGGCCATCTTACAGGGGATGCGGATTCTGGTGAAGATAAAATGCTAAAGACCGCAGCAGAACGCCATCAGAGCGTATTAGAGGTGGCCAAGTTTTATACAGATGCTTTTTTACAGGATATAGATGCCTTAAATATTATTCGCCCCGATGTTCTATGCAAGGCTACAGAGCATATTCCTGATATGATAGAGCTTATAAAACGGATTGAAGCAAATGGGCATACATATATGGCAGGTGGTAATCTGTATTACGATGTATCTACATATCCCCACTATGGCGACCTTGCAGGCATTGACATAAACGACTTAAAAGCGGGTGCTCGCATAGAAATTGACCAAAATAAGCGAAGTCCCTATGACTTTGTATTATGGTTTACAAAGAGTAAGTTTGAAAATCAAGCTCTAACATGGGAAAGTCCTTGGGGGCGCGGTTATCCGGGCTGGCACATAGAATGTTCTGCTATGAGTATGAAGTATCTAGGCGAACACTTTGATATTCATACAGGGGGCATAGACCATGTTCCTATTCATCATACAAACGAAATAGCACAGAGCGAAGGTGCTACTGGTAAAAAGTGGGTTAACTACTGGCTTCATAATGAATTCCTTGTAATTGCAAAGGATAAAAACAGTTCAGAAGGACAAAAAATGTCTAAATCCAGTGGCAATTTTTTGCGTTTGCAAACACTCATAGATAATGGCTACAATGCTTTGGATTATAGATTTTTCCTCTTGGGTGGGCACTATAGAAAGCAATTATACTTTAGCTATGATGCTATGGATAGCGCAAAGAACTCTCGCAATGCCTTAGTACAGAGAATTGCAAAACTTGCTATGACATCTTCTGATACTAATGTTTTGCAAAAAGATAAACACTATGCGCTAGGAGAGGCTAAAGACCTTTCTTCTTTGAGTGAAAAAGTACGTTACTATATGGAAGGCTTTATTTCTGCAATGGAAGGCGACCTTGCAACTCCTAAGGCTCTTAGCTTATTGCAAAAAGCGGTAAAAGACAGCAACTTAGAAACTACAGAAGCCTTAGAGCTTGTGCGCCGCATGGATAGCGTTTTGGGGCTAGACTTAATGAATAGTGCAGAAAAGGCCATAAAAGAGGAACAGAGCAAAGTTTCTGCAACAGTATCTTCTCATGATGATGACCCAGAAGCAAAAGAGATAGACGCTTTAATTCAAGAAAGACAAAATGCAAAAAAAATGAAAGATTTTGCTCGCGCAGATGCTATTAGAGCGGAATTGGATAAAAAAGGTATAATTGTAACAGATACTCCTTCTGGTCCCATTTGGACTCGTAAAAGGGAACCTCGAAAAACTCCCTTTCAGAAAGTTTTTCGAGGTTCCTGCGAGTTGTAAGTCGCTATAATAGCGCGACTTACAAC
>CAJOPO010000408.1 GCA_905236315.1 uncultured Treponema sp. | reverse complement strand
GTTGTAAGTCGCGCTATTATAGCGACTTGCAACTCGCAGGAACCTCGAAAAACTTTCTGAAAGGGAGTTTTTCGAGGTTCCCTATATATAATATATTTAATTAAGGCTTTGTTCAAGTCCACAAAGATAAAATTTTAAGGAAAATCAGTTACATAAGTGCTAAAGCAGTGCTTCAATTTGCTCCTATTTTTAGCGGAATGTGTCCATTAGGAATAAATTCCCCATTCAACGCCCCAAAAAGTGCTTTATATGAATAGTCAGAATATGAATATCCACAAAGTATTGTATCAACCCAATCAAAGCCTTCTAAAACAAAAACAGGAGACATACAAGAAAGTATTATAACCTTTTTACCAGAGTTTCTAAGTAGACGAGCAATATTTGCACTATGGGTGTCATATACATTTATTATAATAGTGTCATAACTCTGCGCCACAGAAGGAAGAGAAACAGCATTGTATTCATCAAGATTACTTTCATTTTGACGTAACTCATAGGCAAAATGATAAGTAGAAGCAGAGGGATAGCGTTTTTTTCCTTCGTTATAAAACACTTGAAAAGGTCCTACAAGAAGGATTTTTTCTCCTTGACGTGGACTGTACGGCATACAACTTCCACTCTTTAAGACAGAAATAGACCTGCACGCCTGCGATAAAAAGAATTTAGTTCCTTCTCTATCTGGTATATACTTTAACACTAAAGAAGCGTCAGGATACAAGGGAGCTGGATTTTTTCCCTTAAAATAGCATAATTTAGCATACAAAACTCTATAAGCTGCGTCTTTTACTCTAAGCCTAAAGTTGTTATCAGAAAGCATTTTTTCTAAGTTTCTAACCCAAAGCCCATCATTTAAGCCCGCTGTAGAAGAAGATATTACAATATCATTCCCCGCTTCTATAGCCATAGTTACTGCTTTAGAAAGGGTACCTGCAAAAGCCCATGCCCCTGTCATCATCATATCATCAGTAATAATAAGCCCCTTATAGCCCATCTGCCCCCTAAGGATTTCTGTTAGCCATTTATGGCTCAAACTAGCAGGTGTTCCGTCCGCTTCAACGCTAGGGAAAGATAAGTGTCCGCTCATAATGGCAGGGATATTCGCTTGTATAAGATTTTGAAATGGAATTAGCTCGCGTGCATTAAGGGTTTCCATATCAGCGTTTATTATAGGTAGGCTACCGTGACTATCTTTACTTGTGTCCCCATGACCTGGAAAATGTTTTGCAGTAGGTATTACGCCAGCGTCTATAGTTCCCTGCATAAAAGCCCCACCTAAAACAGACACTTTCCAAGAATCTTCACCAAATGAACGAGGCCCTATAACAGTAGAATCAAGATTTGTATATAAGTCTACAGAGGGGGCAAAATTCATATTTATGCCAAGCGTCCATATTTCTTTATTTATATAATACGCTGAATAATAAGCATCCATAGGATAGCCAGAAGCCCCTATAGCCATATTTCCCGGTGTTTCTGAAGTTTCCCCTTTAACGTGCCTTATCCACCCTCCTTCTTGGTCTGTTGCAACAAAGAGAGGTATCTTAAAATGTCTTGAGTTTGCCTTCTTTTGCAGAGAATTAATAGAGCGTGCAACTTGCTGTATGTTATCAGTATTCCACCCAAAGACCTTTACACTACCTAGCCCTCTCTCAAAAACCCAACTGTTTAATAACGCACTAGGTTCTGCTCCCGCCCAGCCAAACATAAGAATTTGCGAAAGTAGTTCTTCATTAGTCATTCTGTCTGTTAAAGCCTGTGCCAAGACCTCTGGAGCATAATCACTCCAAAAATCTATATTCTGCGGAAGACTTGCAGCAGCGGCTTTATTGTTTGGATTGTCAACAACCTGTGTTTGCGCAAATAGGGGAAATGAAAAACATACAAGCAACAGTGCAGCAAAAAATATTTTCATTTATATTCTTCACCACGCAAACTTCTAATATATTCCTCTGCAGAGTGAGAAGCGATAGCTCCATCTGCGCAGGCTGTAATAATCTGTCTAAAACTTTTAGAGCGTACATCCCCTGCAGCATAAAGACCTTTTACAGAAGTTTCCATATTTTCATTCGTTACTATATAGCCCGCTTCATCAAACTGCAAGGATGAATACAAAGAAGTGCGAGGTAACATTCCAACAAATATAAAAACAGCAGAAGTTTCTTTTTCAGTCTTTTCTCCGCTTATAGAGTTTGTTATTTCTACTGATGTTACTTTCTTTTCACCCATAATCTTTGTTACGTTAGAATTAAAGCAAACCGTTATCTTAGGATTAGAAAGAACACTTTGAGCAACAGCTTTTTGCGCTCTAAACTGACTTTTGCGGTGAACTACAGTTACATGAGAACACAATTCTGCTAAATATATTGCTTCTGAACACGCACTGTCGCCCCCGCCAACAACCACAACATCTTTATTACGAAAAAAAGGACCATCGCAGGTTGCACAGTAAGACACACCTCTTCCTTCTAGTTCCTTTTCTCCTGGAACACCTAACTTTCTGTGTTCAGCACCAGTTGCAAGGCATAGTGCAGAGGCAAGAAACTGTTCATCACCTGCAGAAACATAAAAGACATCATCTTTTTTCTCTATAAAAGAAACATTTCTTTGCTCAATTACAGCTCCAAAAGCTTTTGCCTGCTTAGTCATATTATCTATAAAGTCCATACCATTTACAGCAGGGAAAACTCCAGGATAATTCTCTAAGGTATATATATTAGAAATCTGACCTCCCGGTAGTCCTTGGTCTAATACAAGCGTACGCATATTAGCACGAGAAGCATATTGAGCTGCAGAAAGCCCCGCAGCCCCTGTTCCAACAATTATAAAATCATATTCTGTTTGGCTCATATTTTACTCCTAATGGGAGCCTCTAAAAACTTCAGTTTTTAGAGGCAACTTTGAAAATGCGATGTTGTAAGGCGCGCTATTATAGCGACTTGCAACT
>CAJOPO010000407.1 GCA_905236315.1 uncultured Treponema sp. | reverse complement strand
GTTGTAAGTCGCTATAATAGCGCGACTTACAACATCGCATTTTCAAAGTTGCCTCTAAAAACTGAAGTTTTTAGAGGCTCCCTAATGATAAAACTTTGTTTGCAATGGATTTAACGGCTTTAATGGCGGTTGAAGAGATTGCTAAGGATTTGAATGAATCTGAAGAGAAAGTATTGCTAGATTTTATGAAATCTAATGTGGCAAATATGCTTTATGATGATTCAACAAAACTATGGTGGGATGGACCTTCTGCAACAGCTGAAGAATTTAAAAATCAATGGACTTTTTAACCTTGCTCCTATATACTAGAATTAGGTTAACAGTGATTACTAGTTTTTGAGCTTGAACCTACTCGGAGGTAAAATTGGACTTCTTACAGGGGATAAAAGCAATACAAAATCCTGCGATATTACTAAAGCAGAATGAACAGGGGCTTTATGAAGCCGTATTTGTTTCAAAAAGTTATGCAGATTTAATGGAATGTACACAAGAAGAAGCCTACGCTTTTACCGCCGGAGAAGGTTTTTTATTATCTACATATCAAGATGACCGACCGTCCATACTTAGCATACTAAAGAATAAACAATACCAAGATGGAAAAAGTTTTATTGCAATCAGAAAGACAACTGCAAAAGGCAAGCAAATTTGGTGCAATGTTCAATATTCATTTATAGATGATGATACAAATCATTATGTTTATTGCACATATTTTGATGTAACTCTAATAAAAGAGTATGAAAAACGCCTAAACGGAACCTATATGAATCTAGGTAAAACCGTTTATAAAGCGAACGAGCGCACTTTAGGAATGTTTAGAATAAATCTTTCTCGAAATATTATAGAAGATATGCAGGGTAAAGACTTGTTTAATACAGACTCCTTAGCACTTCCTTATTCTGTAGTAATGCAAGCGCGTAGTAAAAACTATCCCATTAAGGCTGAGCAAGAATTATTTTTATCTAAATTCAGTAAAGAAAACATTATTGCAGAATATCTTGCGGGCAGAAATCAAATAGAAGCAGTTTTATATTCATGTAGGTCAGATGGGCATTACTGTTTTGTAAATATAAAGGCAAGTATTACTCAGCAGCCAATAACTGGCGACATAGTAACCTTCTTATCGGAAGAAGAAAGTAATACGCAAAAGATAAATCAAATATTAATAGATAATATTTTAGTAAGACAATTTGATATGGTTTCATATCTTGTAGATGAAACCTATGATGTAATAATAGGAGATGCTACACACATAGGGGAAGGAAACATTTTCCCAAATGAAAAAAAAGGAAATTATAATCATTACTTAAATCAGCAAGTAATCCCTGCATTGCACGGAAGTGAAGAAGAAAAAAAGCAACAGGCTAATTCTTTGCAGTTGAATATAATAGAAGAAAACTTAAAGGCGCATAGTCCCTATGTAGCAAACATAGCCGTTGATGTTGCAGGTGAAACGTATTACAAAAGATTTGACTTTTACAAAGCATCTCCAGATACTAATTTTTATATAATCTTAAAGAGTGATACAACAGATATTCAAAAGAAGCAAATCTCAATAAACGAGCAACTGGCAGTTGCTCTAAAGGAAGCTCAACAGGCAAGCATTGCAAAGACCACCTTTCTTTCGCAGATGAGCCACGAAATCCGCACTCCAATGAATGCCATAATAGGCTTAGATAACATTGCACTACAGGAAGAAAATCTTTCACCGCACATAAGAGGTTATCTTGAAAAAATCGGTGGTAGTGCGCGCCATTTACTTTCTCTTATAAATGATATTTTAGATATGAGCCGCATAGAAAGCGGAAGAATGATATTAAAGAAAGAAGAGTTTGCTTTTAGTACAGTGTTAGACCAAGTAAACACCATAATAGACGGTCAGTGCAAAGACAAGGGCTTGCATTATGATTGCATCATTCACGGAAGCATAGATGAATATTACATAGGGGACGACACAAAACTTAGGCAGGTACTTATTAACGTTTTGGGTAATTCCGTAAAGTTTACAGAGAAGGGCGGAAGTGTTTCTCTTTCTGTAGAACGCATTGCAGAATTTGAAAAGCAATCTACAATACGCTTTATATTAAAAGATAATGGCATAGGTATGGATAAAGACTTTTTGCCCAAGATATTTGATGCCTTTAGTCAAGAAAACTCTACATCAACAAATAAATACGGAGGCTCAGGCTTAGGGCTTGCCATTACTAAAAATATTATAGAAATGATGAATGGCAGCATAAAAGTGGAGTCAGAAAAGGGCAAGGGAACTACATTTATAATTGATATAACACTACAAAACACAGGACGCAAGGGAGAAGTAAGAAAATATGATGTGCATCCTCAAGATTTACATACGCTTATAATAGATGATGACCCCATCGCTTGTAAGTATGCACATCTTGCACTAGAAGAGATTGGCATAGAGTCAGATACATGTCTTTCTGGGAAAGAAGCCTTAGAGATGATAAAACTCTCCCATGCGCGCCGTAATGAATATAATTTAATTCTTGTAGACTTAAAAATGCCAGAGCAAGATGGTGTTGAAGTAACGAGGCAGATAAGAAAACTTTTAGGCAATGATGCTACAATAGTTATTCTTACAGCATATAGTTGGGCAGAGGTAGAAGACGAAGCGTCTAAAGCAGGGGTAGATGCGTTTATGTCTAAACCTATTTTTGCTTCTACTGTTCTGTTTGAGTTCCAAAAAGCCTTACAAAAGAAAAAGATGCAAGAAGAAAAAACTAAAAAGACAATTAATCTATCTGGTCTTAGAGTCTTACTTGCAGAAGATGTAATTATCAATGCAGAAATAATGAAGCAGCTTTTAATGATGAAAGAAATATTAGTTGAACAGGCAGAAAATGGTCAAATTGCAGTTGATATGTTTACTAAAAATCCTGCTGGGTACTACAACGCTATTATTATGGATGTGCGTATGCCCATATTAGATGGCCTTGAAGCTACAAAGAAAATACGAGAATCCAATAAAAAAGACGCTAAAACAATCCCTATAATAGCAATGACAGCAAATGCTTTTGATGAAGATGTTCAGCGTTCCTTGCAGGCAGGAATGAATGCCCACCTTGCAAAACCTGTGGAACCTGAACATTTATATAGAACACTAGGGGAGATAATCGCTAGTAATAATTAATGATTATTTTTCAAAACTTTATAATCTTAGGCTCTGCTGTAAAGCTATAAATGCTTGCAGTAGCGTCCTTAAAATATAAAACCTCTGTGTTATCATCATCTTCTGAATACATCTTTTTTAAGTCTGGGTAGTGAGATAGCATATCGCGTTTTGCTTCTACTCTATCATCACGCACTAGTTGACCTTCTAACCTAAGCCATTCTCTACCCTTTGTGCAGCATAATTCTACGCGAGGGTTCTTTTGAATCTGTTTAGAAACATTTTTTGATTTACCAGTTTGAATGTAAAGCTTCCCTTCAAACATATTAATGGTACCAAAAGGCCTATTTCTTGGTTGCTCTCCTTCAACCGTAGCAAGAAAATATGTACCACAAGATTTAATAAAATTATACACTTCTTCCATAAATCTATACTCCTAATTAATAGCAGATATTTTGTAACATCGCTAAATTGTAAACTAAACATAGTATAGCATTACAAAAAGCTTTTGTAAAATAGATTGTATAAAATATATAGTGTTTAGGGAGCCTCTAAAAACTTCAGTTTTTAGAGGCAACTTTGAAAATGCGATGTTGTAAGTCGCGCTATTATAGCGACTTACAAC